>DATMLF010000043.1:0-43054 GCA_035570595.1 Allostellaceae bacterium | reverse complement strand
ACTTCGCCAACCGCCTCGCGCAAGGTCTCCTGATAGGCGCGCTCGTCCGCCGCCTGCCCTTCCTCGAGCGCGCGGTTGGCGGCGATCAGCGCGTCCGGCCGCGGCAGGCTGCCGGCGTGGCTGGTCAGGATGTGGTCAGCGCTATGTCTCATGGTCCCTCCCCGGTTCCGCTCGTCGCCGCGGCTTGCCCGCCCGCGTGCCCGCCCGCGTGCGCCGGCGCCCGATAGTAGCACCGCTGGCCGGCCGGCGGAGAGGCGCAAGTCTGCCTCGGGGCGACGCTCGCGGGCGCGGGCTACAAGCCGCTGGACGCTCGCCTGCGGTCTACAGTAGTCAATCAGCGTTTCCACCCGTTCAGCACGGGCGCGTCGGCGTGCGAGGGCATATCCGCACCGGCGCCGCCGGGCCGGCGGAAGATTCGCAAGCGCCGACAAGCCACGCGCCTCGCGCATGCGCGCACCAAATGCTGGAGGTCGAGAATGCCCAAAGCCGAGCCGCACCGCCTGCCGGCGACCGAGATCGTGCGGCGCATCGAGGGCGGCGAGCTGACCGCCGAGGCGGTGGTGGCGAGTTGTCTCGAGCGGATCGCCGAGCGCGAGCCGGTGGTGCGCGCCTGGGCCTATCTCGCTGGCGAGGCGGCGCTGGCGCAGGCGCGCGCGTTCGACCGCGCGGGCAGGAAAATGCTGCTCGGCGGCGTGCCGTTCGGGCTCAAGGACATCTTCGACGCCGCCCGGATGCCGGCGACCTACGGCTCGCCGATCTACACCGGCTGGTGGCCGTCGAGCGATTGCAGCGCTGCGGCCTTGCCCAAGGCGGCGGGCGGCATCCTGATGGGCAAGACGATCACGACCGAGTTCGCCAACCGCCATCCCGGCCCGACCTCGAACCCATATAATCCGGCGTTCACGCCGGGCGGTTCGTCGAGCGGGTCGGCCGCCGCGGTCGCCGACTTCATGGTGCCGCTCGCGGTGGGCACGCAGACCGGCGGCTCGGTCATCCGGCCGGCGGCCTATTGCGGCGTGGTCGGGTTCAAGCCGAGCTTTGGCCTCTTTGCGCCGGCCGGCATGCGGATCAACACCGAAACCCTCGACACCGTCGGCATCATGGCGCGCGCGGTCGCCGACATCGCATTGTTCCGCGCGGCCATCATGGCGATCCCGTACGAGCCGCCGGCACTGCCGCGCACGCCGCCGCGCCTTGGCCTCTGTCGCGGTCCGCACTGGGACGACGCCGCACCGGAAGGGCGCGCGGTGCTCGAAGCCGCCGCTGACCGTCTCGCCGCCGCCGGCGCCCAGCTCGCCGACACCGAATTCCCGCCCGAATGCGCGCCGGCCGACGACATCCAGCAGACCCTCGGCGCCTTCGAGGGGCTGCGCAACCACATGCCCGAGTTCTACCGCCACGAGGCGCTGCTGAGCCCGCGCTTGCGCGAGGAGAAGCTGGCGCTCGGCCGCCGGCTGACGCTCGACCAGTTCCGCGCCGCCTATCGTGCCGCCGAGACGGCGCGTGCCGCCGCGCGCGAATGGGCCCAAGGGTTCGACGCGATCCTGACCCTGCCGGCGCCGGGTCAGGCGCCCCGCAGCCTCGCCGACACCGGGTCCGCGGTCTTCAACGCGCCGTGGACGCAGTTCGCGATGCCGTGCCTGACCTTGCCCGCGGGGAGCGGGCCGGACGGGCTGCCGGTCGGTGTTCAGCTGGTCGGCCACCGCCACGACGACGCGCGGCTGCTGGAGGTCGGCCTGTGGGTCGAGCGACGGCTCGCACAGGGAGATATGCCATGAGCGGCGCCGAACGGCTGACCGCGAGCGACGCGGCGGCCCGCCTCGAAGCCGGGAGCCTGACGGCCGAAACCCTGGTGCACGATTGCCTTGAGCGCGCCGCGGCGCGCGCCGCGGTCAAGGCCTGGGTGTGGCTCGACCCCGAGCTGGCATTGGCCCAGGCCCGCGCCGCCGACCATGCCGGGCGGCCCGGCGTGCTGAAGGGTGTCCCGGTCGGGGTCAAGGACGTGATCGACACCTACGACATGCCGACCCAGCACGGCTCGCCGATCTATCGCGGCCACCGGCCCTTTGCCGACGCCGCCTGCGTCGCGCTGACCCGGGCCGCGGGCGGCGTGATCCTCGGCAAGACAGTGACGACCGAATTCGCCAACCGTCACCCGCGCGAGACCGTGCACCCGTTGAACCCGGCGCACACGCCGGGCGGCTCGTCGAGCGGATCGGCCGCGGCGGTCGCCGATTTCCAGGTGCCGGTCGGGTTCGGCACACAGACCGGCGGCTCGACGATCCGCCCGGCGGCGTTTTGCGGGGTTGTCGGCTACAAACCCACCTTCGGCGAGTTCAGCCGCGTCGGCATCAAGATGCAGTGCCACAACCTCGACACGCTTGGCATCATCTGCCGCAGCCTCGACGACGTGTCGTTGATGCGCGCGGCGTTGCAGGTGCAGCCCCGCCGCTCGGTCGACCGGGCATCGGGCGCGCCCCGCATCGGCTTTTGCCGCACGCCCGCCTGGGAGCACGCGAGCGCCGACACCCAGGCCTTGCTTGAGCGCACCGCGTCGCGGCTGGCCGCAGCCGGTGCCGCCGTCGCCGACGCCGCCCCGGTCCCGGCCGACTTTCTCGACCACCAGCACCGGATTTTCGCGTTCGAGGCGGCGCGCAACTACGCCTACGAATACGAGGAGCACGGCGACCGATTGAGCCCGGGCCTGCGCGACGAGCTGCTGACCCCCGGCCGGCAAATGCCGCTGTCGGATTACATCGCGGCAATCGAAGCGGCCGAGGCGTTCCGCGCCCGGCTCGACGACGTTTTCGGCGAATTCGACATGCTGCTGGCGCCGAGCGCTGTCGGCGAGGCGCCCGTGGGCCTCGACTCGACCGGCGACGCGCGGTTCAACGCGATCTGGACCCTGGCGTGGACACCGTGCGTGACCTTGCCGGCCGGCGCCGGGCAACAGGGGCTGCCGCTCGGCATCCAGCTGGTCGGCCCGCGGTTCCGCGACGAGGCGCTCTTCGACGCCGCCGCCTGGGTCGAGGCCCGTCTCGGCTGAGGCGGCCCGCACCCCGCTCCGCCGCGCTTGCCGCGCCGTGGCGGCGGCAGCATTGTGACGGCCTCGCTCACGATCTCGCGACAAGGAGGAGACGAGATGATCTACGAGCTGCGCATCTACCACTGCGTCCCGGGCCGCTTGCCCGACCTCGTCAAGCGCTTCGACACGATCACCTTGCCGCTGTGGGAAAAGCACCGCATCCGCCAGGCCGGGTTCTGGACCGTCGCGATCGGGCCGTCGAACCAGGATCTTTATTACATGCTGCAATGGGAATCGCTCGAGGAGCGGGCGCAGAAATTCGGCGCGTTCCAGGTCGACCCCGAATGGCTCTCGAAGCGCGCGCAGACCGAGGCCAACGGCCCGATCGTCGCCTCGATCACGAACTGCATCCTGCAGCCGACCAGCTTCTCGTCGGTGAAGTAATCCATCTTTGGCGCCCGTGCCCCGGTGAGACGGGCTTTTGTCTCGTCATCCCCGCGAACGCGGGTATCCGAGTGAACGGCACCTACCCTGGACCCCTGCTTTCGAGCTTGTGAAGGAATTGGACCATTTGAGAGCTCGTCATTCCGGGATGCCCTTGGCGGGCCCGGAACCGCTGAAAACGGCGCCTTGCCGGTATTTCCCAAGGCCGTTTGCATGGGTTTTGGGCTCGCGGACAATGCCCGCGCCCCGGAATGACGCTCCCTTTGATTTCTTCGCACGCTCTTTCGCGGGGTCGACGAATTAGAAGGCGGCCGGTGGTCGGTGGGAAACCATCGGCCGCAACGATCTGACTTCCTGAACGGAGACAAAAATGCTGTACGAGCTGCGCATCTACCACTGCCCGCCGGGCCGGCTTCCCGACCTCTTGAAACGGTTCGACACGATCACGTTGGGTATTTGGAAGCGCCACGGCATCGAGCAGGCCGGCTTCTGGACGACCTTGATCGGCGAGTCGAACCAGACGCTGCACTATCTGCTCAAATGGGAATCGCTCGCCGACCGCGAAAAGAAATGGAACGCGTTCCAGGCCGATCCCGAATGGCACACAAAGCGCGCCGAGACCGAAAAGAATGGCGCCATCGTCGCCCGCGTCGAAAATTACATCCTGCAGCCGACCGCGTTTTCCGCGGTCAAATAACCGGGTCGGCGGCCGCCCCTAGCTGTCCCGCTGCGCGGGCGACTCCCTCTCCCCGCTTGCGGGGAGAGGTTGGGGTGAGGGGCCGTCTGCGGGCGACCAATCCAACAAAGCAATCACAAGCCCTGAGGGCGGCATGGCGGGGAGGGGGCGATGGCGCGATCGATCGTGGCCTATGTCGACGAGACGCTCGACAATGCGCGGCTCGGGCCGGTCCACAGGCGCGTGCTGGCGATCATCACCGCCGGCCTGTTTTTCGACGTCATCGACTTTATCATCCTCGGCTCGCTGGTGCCCGACATGCTGCGCACGCATTTCGCGACGCCGGCGGGGATCGGCACGGTCGGCAGCGCCACCCTGCTCGGGCTGTTTCTCGGCGCGCTCGGCCAGGGCGAGCTTACCGACCGGTTCGGGCGCAAGACCGTCTTCCAGCTCGCCGTCGCGTGCTACAGCCTGGTCACGATCGCCGCGGCGCTGGCGCCCAGCATCGGCTGGCTGGTGGTGGGGCGGTTTGTCGCCGGCGTCGCCCTGGGCGCCGCCTCGCCGCTGTGCTTTGCGTATGCCGCCGAGTATTCGCCAAAGCGCATTCGCGGCCGTGTCACCGCCTTTATGCAATTTGTCGGGGGCGCCTGCGTGTGGCCGCTCGGGACCTTGCTCGCCCTGGCGCTGCGCGACACCCTCGGCTGGCGCGGCGTGTGGATCGTGATCGGGCTGGGTGGTCTCGCGGTCCTCGCCGCGAGCGTTCGGTTGCCCGAGTCGCCGCGCTGGCTCGTCACCCACGGCCGCGGCGACGAGGCGCTCGACCAGCTCGATCGGATGGGCCTCGGCCGCCCGCCCGCCAACGAAACGCTCGTCGCCGACGCGCTTTCCGACATTCGCAGCGACCCGATGGCGGTTGTGTTCCGCCGCTACCGCGGCCGCATCTTCGCCGCGATGATCTGCTTTTTCGCGTTCTTCAGCGCCGCGGTCGGGCTTGGCGGCTGGCTGCCCAACATCCTCGCCGAGCGCGGCTTTACGATCACCAAGTCGCTGACCTACGTGTTCGCGATCCAGCTCGCCTTTCCGGCCAGCAGCCTCTTGATGATGTACGCGCTCGAACGCTGGGGCCGCGTCCCGACCGCGGTGAGCGCCTTTGTCCTCGCCACGGTGCTGTCGATCCTGTTCTACTTTTCGCGCTCGGCGCTGATGGTGCTGACCGTGGGGTTCGGCATGACGTTCTTTACCCAGCTCGCCGGCAATTCGATGCAGATCTTCACCTCCGAGGTGTTCCCGTCGAACGCGCGCGCCTCGGGCTTTGGGCTGGCGCAGGCCGGCGGCCGCATCGGCTCGGCGGTGTCGTTTCCGGTGATCGGGGTCGTCAGCGGCTATGGCTTTGGCTATGTGATGGCCGGCATCGCGGTGATGCTGGGGATCGCCGCCTACGCGGTGACGCGGATCGGCGTCGAGACGCGCGGATTGGCGCTCGACGCGATCGCCCCGATCACCGAGTAGCTGCTTCAACCGCCGATCCGAAAGCCCAATGGCGCGAGGCGGGTTCGCCGGGGCACTGTCTCCGGCCCCGTCGGACGCGCTATGCTGGCATTGGGCTAATCGGCTGTTTCATGGAGATAGCGGAATGGCGCGCAAGGAACTGGCGGTCGACAGCGTCGCCGAGGCTTACCTGACCCTGCTCGCCGAGCGCGGGGTCGAATATCTTTTTGCCAATGCCGGCACGGATTTCGCGCCGCTCGTCGAGGCGTTTGCGAAAGCCGCGCGCACCGGAACGCCGACCCCGAGGCCGGTGCTCGCCACCCACGAGAATTTGGCGCTGTCGATGGCGCATGGCTGGGCGATGGTGACGGGCCGGGTCCCGGCCGCCATGGTTCATGTCAGCGTCGGCACCGCGAACGGCGTGTGCGGGGTGTTCAACGCCGCGCGCGACAACATCCCGATGCTGTTCACCGCCGGCCGTTCGCCGTTGACCGAGGCGGGTTTGCCGGGTGCGCGCGACGTCTACATCCACTGGGCGCAGGAGATGTTCGACCAGGCCGGCATGGTGCGCGAGCTGGTCAAGTGGGATTATGAGCTGCGAAACGGCCGGCAGCTCGAAACCGTCGTCGACCGCGCGCTGGCGCTTGCCACGAGCGAGCCGAAGGGTCCGATCTATCTGTCGCTGCCGCGCGAGGTGTTGGCCGAGCCGTTGCCCGGATTTGCCTATGACATGCCGGCGCGCCGGGTTGCCGCGGCCGCACCCGGCCCCGACCCGGCGGCGATCGAGGAGGCGGCGCGCATTCTGGCCGACGCCGAGAACCCGCTGATCGTCACTGCCAGCGCCGGCCGCGAGCCGGCCGCGGCTGCGGCCCTCGCCGGCCTCGCCTCGCGGTTTGCGATCCCGGTCGTCGAGCACCGGCCGCGCCACCTGTCGCTCGCGGCCGACCATCCCTGCCATCTCGGCTATGACGCGAGCCCCTATCTCGACGAGGCGGACGCGATCCTGGTGCTCGAATGCGACGTGCCGTGGGTCCCGAGCCTGAAGGCGCCATCGCCACGCTGCCGAGTCGTCCATCTCGGCGTCGACCCGCTGTTCCAGCGCTATCCGATTCGCGGCTTTCCGTGCGACCTGGCGGTGACGGCCACACCCGCCTCGGCATTGCCGGCGCTTGGCGCGGCGCTCGACCGTCACGTTGTACCGAACGCGGTCGAAGCGCGGCGGCGCCGGGTGGCGCGGCAACGCGAGGAATTGCTGGCGGGCTGGCGAAAAACCCGCGAGGCGGCGGCCGGCATGCGCCCGATCCACATGGCGTGGGCCAGCGCTTGCATCGCCCGGGCCAAGCCCGAGGATGCGATCCTCGTCAACGAATACACGCTGATGCCCGAGCATTGCGGCTCGAATCTCCCGCGCACCTATTTCGGGTCGAGCCCGGCCTCCGGGCTCGGCTGGGGCGGCGGGGCGGCGCTCGGCGCCAAGCTCGCGGCCCCCGACCGGCTGGTGATCGCGACCCTGGGCGACGGCTCGCATCTGTTTGGCAACCCGGTGGCGTTGCACCACGCGGCGGCGGCGCACGGGCTGCCGGTGCTGTTCGTGATCATGAACAATTCGATGTGGGGCGCGGTGCGCCGCGCGACGATGGGCATGTACCCGCGGGGTGAGGCGATGCGCAGCAACAAGCCGCCGCTGATCGACCTCGACGAGTTGCCGGCGTTCGAGCAGGTGTGCGCCGCCGCCGGCGGGTATGGCGAGCGGGTCGAGGATCCGGCCGAGCTGCCCGCGGCGCTGGAGCGCGCGTTGCACGCCGTCACGGCCGAGAAGCGTCAGGCGTTGCTGAACGTGATCTGCCGCGGCCCGTGACCGCCGCGCAGGCGGGGTGACCGCGAACGCCCGCTGCGATTTTGCCCGGCCTCCCGACCGGCGTGATAAGGTGCCGCTCCCAGCGACAAGATCGAGGTCACGTCATGAGTGCCGTGCGCGAGCTTCTCGACGACGCGATTGCGCTGCAAAAGGACGGGCTGAGCCCGGGCCGGATCGGGCTGGCGCTGACCGACCGTTGGGAAGCCGAGCAGCTGGAGTCGGAGGGCGAGGTGCGCCGCACCCGGTCAAAGACCGGCGCTCTCGAGCTGCGCTTTCCGAGCGGCGAAAAGATCGTCTGGGATGGCGCGGCGTGGAGCTACCTGCCGGCGTGACGGCGGGCGGGCGGGCCACCCGGCGGTGAGCCCTGGTCGCGGTGCGGCGGCTGTCGCAACGTGCCTTGCCCTGCTGACGGCCGCTGCGGGCCTCCCGGCTCGGGCCGCCGACCTCGTCGCCACCTATACTGCCTATTGGGCCGGGCTGCCGGCCGGGCATGTCCGCCTCAAAATCAGTGAGGCGGCGGCCTCCTACGCCGACGAAATCGACATCCGAACCGACGGGCTGCCGCACCTCTTCACGCATTTTCGCGGCACGGCGCAGGCCGCCGGTCGGCTTGTCCCCGGCAAGCTCACCGACCCGCAGCGCTACCGCGCGGTTTACGATTTGCGCAAGCGCCGCAACAGTCGCGTCGACCTGCGTTTTGTCGTGCGCGACGGGGCCGCGGTGGCCGAACGCACCGCCGACGACACCAGCCGCAAACCGCCGCTCGCCGAAAAGTACCGCCGCGACATTGTCGACCCGTTGAGCGCGGTCGAGCGCATTCGCGCCGCGGTCGCCGCCGCCAAGGCCACGCCCAACGTGACCTTTGCGGTCCCGGTCTATGACGACGCCCGGCGTTTCGACGTTCTCGGCCATATTCTGCCGCAGGAACGGCAGAGCCCCGGCACGTTGCGCGTCGCGCTGTCGTTGCGGCCGCTCGCCGGGTTCAAGGGCCAATCGAGCGACGACGGCGACCCCGACGACGCACCGCGGCCGGCGCTGCTGACCCTGACCGACGACGCGCGGCTGCTGCCGCTGTCGCTGACATTGCAGGTTTTCTACCTGCCGCTCGTAGTCCGGCTCGACGAGGTCTGCCCGGGCTCGAAATCGTGCTCCGGGTGAGGCGGTTCGCCCCGGGCTATGCGGCGACGAGGTCGTCCGGCGCCTCGAATTCCCGCTCCCGCGCCGGTGGCGCTGTTTCGAGCAGCAGCTCGACCGCGCGCCGGTCGATCCCGATGCGCGTCATCGCCAACCCCAGGACCGGGTGATCGAGCAGCTCGTCGAGCGAGTACTCGTGTTTTTCGCGCCACATGCTGGCCTCCCGCCGCGCGACACCGCCGCGCTTTGGAAACATCAGCTGGAGCTCGCCCACGGCCGTTTCAATCTAAGATGAACATTCTCATAATTGCGGCAGGCTGGCCGCCGCGGCCGCGCGAAACCAGGGTGAGGTTGACCCCGGAGGTTCCCGAAACGATCTTGTCCCGAGGCGAAACGTGAATCGGCGAGGGCGTCGCGCCGACCCGCGCCGCGGGACTTTCAGCCGCAGGGAGGAGTTGACCGATGTCCGACACGATCCGGCCGTTTGCGCGCGCCGCCGAGGGCGGCCAGCCGCCCTACCTGCACCCCGACTACGGCAGCACCGTCAAGCGCGCGCCAAAACAGCCGCCGATCCGCCTCGACCACACCCTGACCGAGGTCACCGGCCCGATGTTTGCCGAGGGGTGGGCCGGCCCCGACGCGGTCGACCTGACCCAGGGGCACGGCGGCCCACCGTTGGGCGAGCGGATCATCGTCGCCGGGCGGGTGCTCGACGAGGATGCCCGTCCGGTGCCCGGGACGCTCGTCGAGCTGTGGCAGTGCAACGCCGCCGGCCGCTACCGCCACCCGGTCGACCAGCATGACGCGCCGCTCGACCCGAATTTCGACGGCGTCGGCCAGGTCGTGACAAACGAGCGCGGCGAATACCGCTTTCTGACGATCAAGCCCGGCGCCTACCCATGGCGCAACACCTACAATTCGTGGCGCCCGGCGCACATCCATTTCGGCGTCTTTGGGCCGGCTTTTGCCACCCGGCTGATCACCCAGATGTATTTTCCGGGCGACCCGCTCTTGGCGTTCGACGCGATCTTTCTCGGCACCGCCGACAAGACCGCGCGCGAACGGCTGGTCGCGGGTTACGACCCAAACCTCAGCGAGGCGGAGTGGGCCCTCGGCTACCGTTTCGACATCGTGCTGCGCGGCCGCGAGGCGACGCCAATGGAGAACCCGTGACATGGCCGACCGGTTGGCCGCGACGCCGTCGCAGACCGTCGGGCCGTTTTTCCACCTGGCGCTCGACCGCGCCGAGTGGGCCGATCTGACCGCGGACAACCCGCACGGCGAGCGCATCGTGATCGCCGGGCGGGTCACCGACGGTGACGGCGCGGCGGTCGCCGACGCCTTTCTCGAAGTGTGGCAAGCGAACGCCGCCGGGCGTTACGCTCATCCCGACGACACCCGCACCGACAAGCCGCTCGATCCGCATTTTCGCGGGTTTGGGCGGGTCGCGACCGACGCCGACGGCAACTTCCGCCTGACGACGATCCGGCCCGGCCCGGTGCCCGGCCGCGGCAACGCGCTGCAGGCGCCGCACATTGCCGTGGCGCTGTTCGCGCGCGGCTTGCTGAAACCGCTTTACACCCGCATCTATTTTGCGGGCGACCCGGCGAACGAAGCGGACCCGGTGCTGCAGTCGATCGACGAGCCCAGGCGCCGGCAAACCGTGATCGCCGCCCCCGCACCCGGCGACGCACCACCGGCCTGGCGGTTCGACATCGTCATGCAGGGTGACGCCGAGACGGTCTTCTTCGACATTTGAAGTATCGATGGCGTTCGCAAGCGGGCGATGAGGACCCGCTAGGCGATCGGACCTTAGCGCGGCGGCCGCGCTACCGGGCGCGGGTGGCCGCGCTGGCGAGCGCTTTCAACGACGCGGTCACGATGTTGGCGTCGATGCCGACCCCCCACAAGGTCGCGCCGTTCGCGTCGCGGATCTCGACATAGGCGGTGGCCTGCGCGTCGGCGCCGCCGCCCAAGGCGTGCTCGCGATAGTCGCCGACCGTCATCGCGATCCCGCATTCGCCCTTGAGCGCGTCGACAAACGCGTCGATCGGCCCGTTGCCGACCCCCTCGATCGTGCGCTCGGTCCCGTCGACCCGCACGGTCGCGACGATGCGCCGCCGCTCGGGCGCCCGCGGCTCCGGCAACAGGCTGTAGTCGGCGAGCGCGATGCCGTCCCGGCCGAGATATGTCTTCTCGAACAAGGTCCAGATGTCGGCGCTGGTCAATTCCTTGCCGGTGCGGTCGGCGACCTCCTGCACTTGCTTCGAAAACTCGACCTGCAGCCCGCGCGGCAGGTCGAGCCCGTGGTCCGCCTTCAGGACATACGCGACGCCGCCCTTGCCCGACTGGCTGTTGACCCGGATCACCGCCTCATAGGTGCGGCCGAGATCCTTGGGGTCGATCGGCAGGTAGGGTACCTCCCACAGTGAGTCGTTGCGCTTTTCGAGCGCCTCGAAGCCTTTTTTGATCGCGTCCTGGTGCGAGCCCGAAAAGGCGGTGTAGACGAGCTCGCCGGCATAGGGATGGCGCGGATGGACCGGCAATTGGTTGCAGTGCTCGACGGCGCGCACGATTTCGTCGATGTCGGAGATGACAAGACCGGGGTCGATCCCCTGGCTGAACAGATTGAGCGCCAAGGTCATCACGTCGACGTTGCCGGTGCGCTCGCCATTGCCGAACAAGGTGCCCTCGACGCGATCGGCGCCGGCCATGACGCCGAGCTCGGCCGCCGCCACCGCGGTGCCGCGGTCGTTGTGCGGATGCAAGCTCAACACGATGCTGTCGCGGTCGCGGATGTTGCGCCCGAACCATTCGATCTGGTCGGCATAGACGTTGGGCGTCGCCATCTCGACGGTCGCCGGCAGGTTCAGGATTGTCTTCTTCTCCGGCGTCGGCCGCCACACGTCCATGACCGCCTCGCAGATCTCGACCGCGAAGTCGAGCTCGGTCCCGGTAAAGCTTTCCGGCGAATACTGATAGACCACGTCGGTTTGCGGCATCCCTTCGGCGAGGTCGCGGATCAGCCGGGCGCCGGTGACCGCGATGTCGACAATGCCGCCCTTGTCGAGGCCAAAGACCACCCGGCGCTGCAAGGTCGAGGTCGAATTGTAAAGGTGCATGACCGCGCGCCGGGCCCCGCGAATCGACTCGAAGCTGCGCTCGATTTGTTCCGGCCGGGCCTGGGTCAGCACCTGGATCGTCACGTCGTCGGGCACGAGGTCCTGCTCGACCAGCTCGCGGACAAATGCGAAATCGGTTTCCGAGGCGGCCGGAAACCCGACCTCGATCTCCTTGAAACCGAGCCTGACCAGAAGGTCGAACATGCGCCGCTTGCGGTCGGGCCCCATCGGCTCGACCAGCGCCTGGTTGCCGTCGCGTAGGTCGACGCTGCACCACATAGGCGCACGGTCGATGACCCGGCCCGGCCAGCGCCGGTCGGACAATTGGATCGGTTGAAACGGGCGGTATTTGTGGATCGGCATATCGGGCATCGAAAAACTCCTGAACCGGATGAACGCCGCGGGCGGCGGCTGTCGTCGGCAATCGGAAAAACTGGACGGCCGGCGGGCGGATCAGCGCCGGCCGGGGCTAAGTCGCGCCAGCAGCACCGGCGAATCGGCATCGAAACGACGGCGGCGGACCGCGGTGGCATCAACAAAGCTGGATCGGGACATCGCGAAAACCGAAAACCGACTGGTTCCCCAACGGGAACAAACGCAACCTCGAACGGCGCCGTCAGGTCGCCGCGGCGGTAAGTCGGAGGGTTTCGCGCGAACAAGTCATTGCGCATGTTGGCTAACAGAGCTGCCGCCGCGGGTCAACCCCGCTTTTGGCATTCCGGCGGTGCGCGTCGTCTCCTGGACCTGCGTGCGGCGAACCTCGGCTGCGTCGAAAGCTCCCAAACCCGCCCCGCCGCGCGGTTGCAACCGGTGAAGCGCGAACTTTCGGTCCCTGTCGCCTTTTTGTCACTGTTGCTTTAGGGTCACATTCGGGCGCAAAAGCCACTGATCGGCCCTGGCTCGATTGACTCGGAGTCGGTGCCCGATAGTATTCCCTGCAATGAATTCAGCTTGCGGGCTGTATCGATCGCGTACCGATAAATAGTGCTCCAGATTGCGACTTATCGGTTCGCTGTCGGTCTGCTGCCGGATGGGACCGAAGCGGATGTGCATGCTCGGCGGCATGCGGGTGGCGTGAGAATACGGGGAAGGCCGCCGGCAGCGCAGCCTTAGAGGGCGGGGGCAAAGTGGAACACGCGTCCGAACAGACGAATATCGTGCCGTTTCCGTTGGCGGTCCAGGCGACGCCGCCGCGGATCGACGACAAATCTTTCGCCAGCCTAAACAGATACGAGTTTACCGAAGCCGAATTGACGGTCCTGTGCCGCTGGTTTTCGGCAATGAAATACGCCTTTCCGGGCACGGAAGGCGTCATGATCGTGAGCCATCAGGAGAGCTATTCGGCGGTCGGCCTGTACAACCGGGTCGGCGGGGCGCCGAATTGCCTCGTCGCCAAGCACGAGGCCCGCGACGGGGTGCGCTTTTTCTGGTCGACGGAGTTCGACCCGCCGCGCCCGATCGGCGACCTTTCGGAGATCGCCAACGCCCATATCCGCGCGATCCGGCCGCCGCGCAACGAAAAGGGCTGGCTCGACCCGGTCGGCTGGACCGGCGTCTACGCGTCGCGCCTGATCGCAACCCGATTGCAAGTCGTCTAGCTGCCAGTCGTCTGGCGCGGGGGCGCCGGCCGCCGGTTCGCGCGCCGCGCGGCCGCGGCCGGTCGCCGCGCCGCTTGGCGGGCGCCGCCCGGCTCGCGCATAATGACCGATGACCAAATTGCAGAACTCGCCGGGCGACCGGGTGATCCTGGTGACCGGCGGCGCCGGGTTCATCGGCTCGCATGTCGTTGAGGAGTTGGCAGGGGCGGGGCTGCGCGTCGTCGTCGCCGATCTGCTGCGCCACGACGACAAATGGCGCAACATCGCGGCCGCCCGGCTGCACGACGTGATCCGGCCGGAGGCGCTGTTCGACTGGCTCGCGGTCAACCGCGACAAACTCGCGGCGGTGATCCACCTGGCGGCGATCTCGACCACGACCGAGCCCGATGTCGACCGTTATGTCGCCAGCAACATCCGCCTCTCGCTGGATTTGTGGGAGTGGTGCGCCGCCCAGGGCAGGCGGTTCATCTACGCCTCGTCGGCGGCGACCTACGGCGACGGCAGCGCCGGCTTTGCCGACGACGAGAGCGCGGCGGCCCTCGCCAGGCTGCGCCCGCTCAACCCCTACGGCTGGAGCAAGCACGTCGTCGACCGTCGCGTGGTCGATGATCAGCGGCGCGGGTTGCCGACGCCGCCGCAATGGGCTGGGCTCAAATTTTTCAACGTCTACGGCGCCCACGAAGCCCACAAAGGTGCGATGCAGTCGATGGTCGCGAAGCTCGCGCCGATCATCCGCGCCGGCGAGCCGGTGACGTTGTTCCGCTCGCACGATCCGCGTTACGCCGACGGCGGCCAGCTGCGCGATTTCGTTTATGTCAAGGACTGCGTCGCCGTCGTGCGATGGCTGCTTGAGACGCCGCAGGTCAGCGGCCTCTACAATGTCGGCACCGGCGAGGCGCGCAGCTTTCTCGACCTCGCGCACGCGGTCTTCGCGCAGCTAGGCCGGGAGCCGGACATCCGGTTTGTCGACACCCCCGCCGCACTGCGCGCGCAATACCAGTATTTCACGCAAGCCGACATCGGCAAGCTGCGCGCCGCCGGTTTTACGGCGCCCTTCCACACGCTCGAAAGCGGTGTGCGCGACTGCATCGACAGTCTTTCCTGAAATCCGAAGCCCCGGTTGTCGCGCCGCCCTACGCGAGCCCGCGGTGATCGTATTCGACGTTTCGCGCCTGATCACGCGCGCCCGGCAGCCGACGCCGACCGGCATCGACCGGGTCGAGCTCGCCTACGCTCGGCACCTGATCGCCGGCGCGCGGCGCCTGTGTTTTGCGAGCGCCGCCAGCCGCGGCGGTTTGGCGCTGCTGCCGCGGCCTTTGGTCGAGCGCTATGTCGAGGCGATCGCCGCGTTGTGGAGTGAAGGACCCAGCATCCGCCGCCGGGCACGGGTGAGATGGGCGGCGCTGTGTCTGCGGTTTGCGCGCATCGGGCGGCGGCGCGCGCTCGGCCGGCGCCTGCGGGCCGCGGCCGAGCGCCCGATTTATCTGCTGGTGTCGCACCATCGCCTTGAAGACCGTCGCCTGTTCGCCGCGCTGAAGAGCCGGCACGGCGCCGCGTTTGTCTGCCTCATTCACGATTTGATCCCAAGCGAGTTTCCCGAATTCGCCCGTCCCGGTCAGGGTAAGCGGCACCGCCAACGAATCGAGAACGCCGCCGCCCTCGCCGACGTGCTGATCGTCCCGTCGGCGGCAACCGGTGCGGCGCTGGCGCCGTACCTCGCGCGCTCGGCGAGCCGCGGTCGGCTGTTGACGGCGCAGTTCGGGGTCGATCCGCCGCCGGTCGCGGCGACCGGGCCGGCATTGCCGGAGAGGCCCTATTTTGTGTGCCTCGGGACAATCGAGGCGCGCAAAAACCATCTGTTGCTGCTCAATTTGTGGCGCGATCTCGCCGGCGACCGCGACACCGCGCCCACCTTGCTGCTGATCGGGCGGCGCGGCTGGGAAGTCGAGACCGCGATCGACATGCTCGACCGCTGCCCGGCGCTGCCCGGGCTCGTGTCGGAATGGGCGGCACTCTCCGACAGCGAGACCGCCCGCCTCCTTAAGCACGCGCGGGCATTGCTGCTGCCGTCCTTTGCCGAAGGCTTCGGCTTCCCGCTGATCGAAGCGCTGGCCCTCGGGGTTCCGGTGCTCGCCAGCGACATTCCGGTCTTTCGCGAGATCGGCGAGGGTGTCCCGGAATATTTTCACCCGCTCGACGGCGCGGGCTGGCGCGCCGCCATTCTCGACTATGCGCGCGACCCCTCGCCGCGCCGCGAGGCGCAGCTGCGGCGCATCGCCGATTGGCGCCCGCCGCTCTGGGATGACCATTTCGCGGCGGTCGACGCGATGATCGCGGAGCTCTCCGCCGCCCCCAGCCGCGGCTAGCGATCAGCCCGCCATCAGCGCGCGGCGGCCGAGATGGCGGATGACCGCGGCGAAGTCGGTGGGCTCCGCCGCGATCCGGCGGCTTTCCTCAAGCAATATGCCGACCGAATGGCGGATCTGCTCCTCGGTGTGCTCGGCGGTCAGGAAAAACCGCAGCCGCGCCGCGCGCTCGGGAACCGCCGGGTAGAGAATCGGCTGGACGTTGACGCCGCGCGCGAACATCGCCTGCGCCAACCGCCCGGCGCGGATCGAGCCGCCGGTGATGACCGGCACGATTGCCGCACCGACCGAGCCGCCGACATCGAGGCCACCGTCGCGCGCGAGCTGCAAGAATAGGGCAGCCCGCTGGTTGAGCCGCCGCACCCGCTCGGGCTCGCGCTCGAGGATCGCGAGTGCCGCCAGCGCCGCCGCCGCCGCCGGCGGCGCCATCCCGACCGAGAACACAAACCCGGGGAGCACGAGCTTCATATGGTCGATCAGCTCGGCCCGACCGGCGATGTAGCCGCCGCACGAGACGAGGCTCTTGCTGAGCGTCCCCATCCACAGATCGACTTCCCGCGGATCGACGCCGAAATGGTCGGCGACCCCGAACCCGCGCGGCCCGAGAACCCCGAGCGCATGCGCGTCGTCGACCATCAGCCAGGCGCCGTGCCGTCGCGCCGCGGTGATAAAGGCGGGCAGGTCCGGCACGTCGCCGTCCATGCTGTAATGGCCTTCGACGACCATTAGCGCGTGGCCGTTGCGCGGGCGCGCCTGCGCCAATGCCCGGTCGGCGGCGGCGTGGTCGAGATGCGCGAACGGCACGCGCCGCGCGCCCGACAGCCTGGCGCCCTCGACGATGCTGTTGTGGATCAGCGCGTCGTGGACGATCACGTCGTCGCGCCCGAGCAGGTGCCCGATCAGGGTGACGTTGGTCGAATGGCCGCCAACCAGCGCTACGCTGTCCTCCGCCTGATGCAGCCGCGCCAGGGCCCGCTCCAGCTCGCGGTGGACCGGGCGCTCGCCGGACACCGGCCGGCTCGCCGAGACCGAGGTGCCCCAGCGGTCGATGGCGGCCTTCGCGGCCGCGGCGATTGCGGGATGGCCGTTGAGCCCGAGATAGTTGTACGACGCAAAGTTGACGTAGCGCCGGCCGTCGATGACCGTCTCGGCGCCGGCCACACCCTCGTGCACGCGAAAGAACGGGTCGGCGATGCCGAGGTAGTCCGCGGCTTCGCGGATCATGCGGATTTCCCGGGCGCCTTCGAGGTCGGCGGCGTGCAGGCGCCCAGCATCGCCTAGCGCCCCGGCGCCGCCCAGCCCCCCAGCATCGCCCGGCCCCTCCGACGAGCGGGCGCGCTCGGCTGCGCGCGTCGCCCGGCCGGGTGCCGCCGCCGACACCTTTTCCAACAGGCGCGCCTTCGCCTGCGGCGACAGACCGAAGAGGTTGCGACCTGCTGCCATCGGGCTACTCCGCCGCCCGCGCCCCGGCGCAGTCCTCTCCGGCCTCGGTCTCGCCCTCCTCCGCCGCGACTGCGTCGAGCGTTTCGTGGCGCGCCGCGATGGCAGCCACGTCGGCGGCTTCCGCGGCACCGGATGCGAGCGCGGCGGCGAGGCGCGCCGCGATCGAGGCAATGCTCGTGCCCTCGGCCAGCGACACCAGCGGCAGGTCGATCCGCAGCCGCGCTTCGAGCGCCAGGCGCAGCTCGACCGCCATCAGCGAATCCATGCCGAGCTGCGACAGCGGCCGGCCCGGGTCGACACCGCCTGCCGGCAGCCGCAAAATGCGCGCCGCCTCCTCGGCGACGACGCCCTTCAACAAGCCCAGCGCCGCTTCCGGATCGAGCTCGAGCAAGCGGTCGGCGAGCGCCTCGTCGCCGGCCGACTGGTCGGCTCGCGAGCGGACCTCGGCAAAGAGCGGGGTCGCGAGCACCGGCAGAAATCGCCGCGCATCGCCCCAGCTTGCCTCGGCGCAGCCGGCCACCGGCAGCCCGCTTGCGAGTAGAGCCGACAATGAGGCCAATGCTTGCGCCGCCGGCATCGGCTTGGCGCCGAGCCGGCGCGCCAGCGCCTCGCGGGTGTCGGGCCGCTGGGCGAGGTATCCGGCGTCCTCGATCGGCCCCCAGGCCACCGCCAGCGCCGGCCGGCCTGCGGCGTGGCGGCGCCGCGCCAGCGCCTCGAGCACCGTGTTCGCCGCGACATACGCGCCCTGGCCGGGCGCTCCGAGCAGCGTGGTGGCCGAGGAAAACAAGATAAACAACTCGATCGGGTCGTCGCGGGTCAGCGCGTCGAGCGCCAGCGCGCCCTCGATCTTTGGACGCAGCACGGCGTCCACGCCCGCGGCGTCGAGATCGGCGGTCATCCGGTCGTCGACCGCGGCGGCGGCATGCACGATCCCGCGTAACGGCGGCCGGGTCGCGCGGACCTCGTCCAGCACCGCCGTGAGCGAAGCGCGGTTGGCGACGTCGCCGCGATAGACGCCGACCTCGGCGCCCGCCGCCGCCAGCTCGGCGACCCGTTCCGCGCAGCCCGGCGTCTCCGGCCCGCGCCGGGAAAGCAACGCCACCGATCCGGCGCCGTGCTCGACAAGCCAGCGCGCGGCCGCAAAGCCGAACCCGTCGACCCCGCCAGTCACCAGATAGGTGCCGTCGCGGCGCGCCTGGTATTCGGGGACGGTGTGCGGCGGCAGGTCGATCTCGGCGTCCGGCGTCAGCACCAGCTTGCCGATATGCCCCGAGGACTGCATCAGCCGGAAGGCGTCGCCGATCTCGGAATAGCGAAACAGGCGATGCGCGAGGGGCCTGATCGCGCCCGCGCCGAGCAATGCCGAGATTTCGCCCAGCAACGATCGCGCCAGGCTCGGGCGGCGCAACGGCAGCTGGTCGACGTCGATCGCGAAATACGAGATGTTCTGGCGCAGCGGCCGCAAATGCATCCGGCGGTTGAGATAAAAGTCGCGCTTGCCGAGCTCGACGAAACGGCCGAACGGCTTCAGCACCTCGAGGCTGCGCTCCATCGCCTCGCCGCTCAGCGAGTTCAGGACGACATCGACCCCCTCGCCAAGAGTGATCTCGCGCACCGCGTCGGCAAATCCAAGATCACGCGAATCGAGCACGTGATCGGCGCCGGCGAGCTGCAGAAACCTGCGTTTTACCGGAGACCCGGCGGTCGCGACGACAATCGCGCCGCGATGCTTGGCGTATTGAATGGCGGCGAGCCCGACGCCGCCCGCGGCGGCATGGATCAGCACGCGCTCGCCGGGCTCGACCTGCGCCAGCCGGCCGAGCGCGTAGACCGCGGTGACAAACGCGACCGGGAGCGTCGCCGCCGCGGCAAAACCCAGCCCCTCCGGGATCGCCACGACCGCGTCCGCGACGGTGCGCACGCGGGTGCCCAAAGCCGCCGGGGCGAACGCCATGACCCGCTCGCCGACCCCCAAGCCCTCGACCCCCGGCCCGAGCGCGCGGACGACCCCGGCGCATTCGAGCCCGAAGGCCGCGCCGGCGAACCCGTCGATCAGCGCCTCTTCCGGCAAGAGGCCCATTGCCCACATCACGTCGCGAAAATTGAGCGCGGCGGCGCGCACCTCGATTTCGACCTCGCCGGCGCCGGGCGATTGCGCCGGGTGCCGTTGCCACGCCAGCGCGTCAAAGCCGCCTCCGACGCCGCGCACCAGGCGCAGCCCGTCCGCCGGCTCAGCATGGCGCGGCGGCAACCCGAGCCGCAGCCGCATCACATGGCGCCCGCGCGGCGTCCACACGATTTCGGTTTCCGGCGTCGCCGCGCCGATCTCGTCGGCGATCTGTCGCGCGCGCATCTCGGCGGGCGCCGCGCTGGCGAGGTCGACCAGCCGCAGCGGCAGCCGCGGCAATTCGTTGGCGAGAACGCGCGCCAACCCCCAAAGCCCGGCGCCGACGAGCGCGGCCGTCCCCGGCTCCCCTGGCGCCGCCTGCTGGGCATCGCAGGTCACGACCCACAGCGCCGCCTGCCATTCCGCCGCCCGCAACGCGGTCTCGGCCAGCGCCACAAGCTGCCGACCCGCGCTGGTCTCGTCCATCGACCCGTCGCACAGGAAGAGGACGAGTTGTGGGGCAGCGTCCTCGCGCGCGACGATGCCCGGCGCGTCCGGGTCATCTGCCGCGGCAATCGAGGCGACGCGATGTCCTGCCGCCTCAAAGAGGCCCGACAACGCCCCGCGCAACGGGGTGTCGTCGCCGACCAGCGCGATGTCATGGCGCTCCGCGGCGGCGGCCTCCGCCGGTGCGCCGCGAGCGGGCGCACTGCCCCAGAAGACGGCGCAGGGCCACGGTCCCGGACCGAGCGACGCGGCGCCGGCGTCCGCGAAGCCCGCCGAGCCCAGTTCGTCTCGCCAGTCCTCGCCGGAGCGCAACGGCGACCGCCAGCCCCGCGAGCCATCCGCCAGCCACCACTCTGCGGATTGGCCGAAGGCGATGTCCCACAACGCATTGGGCTCCGGCTCGACAGCCAGAAAAAGCCCACCGGGAACCAGCAGGTCGCGCAACGTCGCTAACGTCCCGGCATCGCTGCGCAGGCGCGCGCAGGCGTTGGCCGCAATGACGATGTCAAAGCGCGTATCGCCGAGGGCGTCGGCGGTGGCCCCCGGTCGCCAGACACAGGCGTTTGCTCCGGCAAAGGACCGCGCCACCGCCGCAAGCCGGTCGGCCTCTTCGCGGTCGGGGCTGGTGGCGAGGTACGCAACCGCCGCCGGGGAATGGCCAAGACATTGCAGAAAAACGCGGGTCACGCCGCTGCCCGCGCCGATCTCGAGAATGCGCAACGGCCGCACGGCCGGCCAGTCGTCGGCGATCATGCGCAGGGCGTCGCGCAACAGGTCGAGGCCGTCCGCGCTCGCCGGCGACGCCTTCAGCAGATGCTCGACCATAGCCGGTGAGGCTGCCGGCTCCGGCCCCGGGCCAGCGGCGACCAGGCCGGGGAGGTTGTCGAGCGCCGCGCCGACCAGCGCCAATTCGCCGACCAGGTCCGGGGCGTCGGCCAACAGCAGCCGCCAGATGTCCGCGATGTCGGGCAAGTCTGCCGGCGTTTCGACCCGCCAAACCCCTTGGCTCTCGGCGGCGCCGCCGACGCCTTCGAGGGCCCGCAGCAGGCATTCGGCAATCCCGCCCGAGGCGGGCGCCATCAGTTCCCGCTCGACCAGCTCGCGGATCGAAAAGGCCTGGTGCGGCGCCACCAATCGGCCGAGCACCTGCAGTGCCACGGCGCCGAGCAACGCATCGAGTAGCAGCGCTTCCTCGCCGCGCTCGGGGTCGGGCGTACGCAAGCCCGCGAGCCGCGCCACGGTGGCGCCGGCGTGCAGCAGCGCGGCCGGAGGGTCGCCCTCGGCCAACGGCGCCGGGACCAGGTCGACCCGAAACAGGCGCTCGGCAGCCGATCCGCGACGGCCGAGCTCGACACCGCGAAACCAGCAGTCCGTAAGCTCGGCGACGGCGTCCCCGGCTTCGTCATAAAGGGCGAGGTTCGCCGCCGCCGACCTGGCGCCGACCCGCGTCAGCTCCAGCCGGGCGGTGCGGCTGGCGCGCCCAAAGGGTGCCGCGACCCGCACTCGCCCAAAGCGCCAGGGCAGGAACCCGGCAGCGGGCCCGCCCCGGCCGTCCGCCGCGAGCAGCGCCAGCAAGCCTTGCAGCGCGCCGTCGAGCAACGCCGGATGCAACAGATATCCGTCGAGCGGCTCGCCAATCGCCTCCGGGTCGAGATGCACGACCGCCCGAGTGTCGGCCGCCAGCTCGACGCAATGCACCGTCCGGAAGCGAGCGCCGTAATCGAGGCCGGCGTCGCGGGCGCGCCGGTAGACGGTGTCGGCGTCGATCCGGGTGGTCGCCGGCGCTTCGGGCCACGGCGGCAAAGCCGACATCGCGCCGGCGGCGCCAACATGCCCGACGGCATGGGTCGTCATCGGCTCGCTCGACAGCCGCGGGCGGCTCGCCAGCTCCCAGTCGCCGTCGTCGGACACCAACGCCGTGCGCAGTTCGCGCATTCGCCCCGGGTCGAACGGCAACGGGCGGCGTACCTCGAGATCGGTGACCTCGAGCACCGCGGCATCGGGCCACCGCCAGCGCGCCGCGGCAAGCGCCGTCTCGATCATCGCAGCGGCCGGGTACAGCTGGACCCCTTCAACCGCGTGGTCGGCGATCCACGGCAGCACATGCGCGTCGAGGTGGTTGCGCCAATAGGGCGGCGGGCCCGATTGCCGGAAACCGAGCAGCGGGTGATCGAATGGCGGGCTTTGCAGCTCTACGGCTTCGACGGTCTGGTCGAACCAGAGCCGCTGACGGGCCCACGGGTAAAGCGGCAGGCCGCGCGGATCGGCTTCGCCGCTGAAGACCGGCGCCGACGGCAAGTCGCAGCCGGCCACATAGCACTGCGCCGCGACCGCCCGGAACGGGTCGGCGTCGCCGTCGTCGCGTCGCAGGCTTGCGAGCACCCGCCCCTCGGCGTCGGCGACGCGCAACGCGTCCGCCAGGTAGGAATGCAGGATCGAGCTCGGTCCGATCTCGACAAAGATCCGGTAGCCCTCGGCGATCAGCGTCGCCGTCCCGTCGGCAAAGCGCACCGGATGCCTGACGTTCCGCCACCAATGCTCGGCATCGAGGCGATCGTCCTCGACCGCGGCCCCGGTGACGGTGGACACCAGCCGCGCCGTCGGCGGCCGCGACGAGAGACCGGCAAGGCTTGCCAAGAGCTCGTCGCGGACGGGCTCCATCAACGGCGAATGAAAGGCAAAGTCGAGATCGAGGCGACGGCACCACAAATCCCGGCGGCGGGCCTCGCCGACGAGGCGGTCGATCTCCGCTCCGGTGCCCGCGACGGTCACCGAATGGGCGGCGTTCAACGCAGCGATTTCTGCCCGGCTGCCGGCCTCGCCCAAAAAGTCGCGGGCGGCGTCGGCGCCGAGCGCCAGCGCCGCCATGCGGCCCGTGCCCTGGGTCCGCTGCTGGCTGCGGCTGCGGGCGGCGACGACCCGCGCCGCGTCGGCGAGCGACAGCGCGCCGGCGGCCCAGGCGGCGGCGATCTCGCCGACGCTGTGGCCGATATGACCCTGAGCGGTGATCCCAGCCGCGCGCAAGGCGCCGACGATCCCGACCTGGATCGCGAACAGGACCGGCTGGGCGATGTCGGTGCGTTCGAGCGTCGCCGCGTCGAGCCCACGGTCGATCCGCTCTACGACCGACCAGCCGAGCTCCGGGTAAAAAACCGCGTCGACGGCTTCAACCGAAACCCGGAACGTCGCGTTGGCGCGCAGCGCCGCCCGCCCCATGCCGGGGAATTGCGCGCCGTTCCCGGCGAAGGCAAAGGCGAGCTTTCCCTCGCCGACGGATATGCCGGCCGCGGTGCCGGGCTCGCTCGCGCCGTCGAAAAACCGGTCCAACGACGCGACGACCGCGCTGCGGTCCGGGCCGAGAACGGCGAGGCGGTGGCGGTGATGGTCGCGCGCGCGGCCGGCGGCGCGCAGCATCCCCGTGACGCGCTCGTCCGGAGCCGCGGCAAGCCGCGCCCGCCAGTCGCCGGCCAATGCCCGCAGCGAAACTTCGGTCACGGCCGAAATCGCCAGCGGCGGCAACACGGCCGGCTCGGCAGTTGCGGCAGCCTCCGGAAGCGGCGGGGCGGCGAGCACGACATGCGCGTTGGTGCCGCCAAAACCAAACGAATTCACCCCGGCGAGGCGGCGCTCCGGCGCGACGGCGATCGGCTCGGAGGTGCGCGCGAGCCGCAGCCCCAGCGCCGCGAAGTCGATCCTCGGGCTTGGGTTTTCGCAATGCAGGCTTGCCGGGACGACGCCGTGGTCGAGCGCGAGCGCCGCCTTTAGCAGGCCGGCCATCCCCGAGGCCGGCTCCAGGTGGCCGATATTGGTCTTGACCGAGCCGATCGGCAGCAATTCGCGCCGACACGAACCGAGGGTGCGCCCGACCGCGGCGGCTTCGATCGGGTCGCCAGCCGGTGTTCCGGTGCCGTGCATTTCGAAAAAGGCGATGTCGTCGACCGCCACATCCGCGGTTTGGTACAGCGAGCGCAGCAGCGCGCTCTGCGACGCCTCGCTCGGCAACGACACGCCGATCGTGCGCCCGTCGGAATTCGACCCGGTCGCCACGATGACCGCCCGGATCGGGTCGCGGTCGGCAAGGGCCGCGGCGAGCGGCTTTATGATCACGACGCCCGCGCCCTCGCCGCGCACGTAGCCGTCGGCGCGCTCGTCAAAGGCAAAGCACCGCCCGCGCCGCGACAGCATCGAGGCGGCCGAAAAGCCGAGAAACGGATACGGCGTCAGCAGCAGGTTGACGCCGCCGACGACGGCGCACGGGATCCGCCCCGCGCGGATCGCCTCGCAAGCCTGGTGAAGCGCCACCAATGACGACGAGCAGGCGGTGTCGACGACCAGGCTCGGCCCATGCAGGTCGAACACGTAGGAGATGCGGTTGGCAAGAATGCTCAGCGCGTTGCCGGTCATGAAATACGAGTCGCCGCCGGCCGGGTCGCCGAGCCGCAAATCCGAATAGTCGGTCGACGACGCGCCGATATAGACGCCGGCTTCGCTGCCCCGGGCTCGGCTCGGCGGGATGCCGGCATCCTCGAAGGCGTGCCACACCAGCTCGAGCAGGATCCGTTGCTGCGGGTCCACTTGCGCCGCCTCGCGCGGCGACATGCCGAAAAACGCCGGCTCGAACCGGTCGATGCCGTCGATCAGGCCGGCGGCCCAGGTGTAGCTCTTGCCGGCCTCGCCGCGATTGGGATGGTAGAAAAACCGGGTCGCCCATCGTTCGGCGTCGACCTCGCCGACCGCATCGGTGCCGGCGGTCAGCAGCTGCCAAAAGCGTTCGAGGCCGTCGGCCCCGGGGAAACGGCAGGATGCGCCGACGATCGCGATCGGCTCGTCGCGCTTAGCCGCCGAACGGCCGGTCCGAAGCACCAATTCCCCCTCTCCCCCGCACCCTCGGCGCTGTCGCCTCAATCAGCCAGCTTTCAATCGTCTGTCGGCAGAGCCCGACCTGTCGTCGTCGAAGATCGCGCGGATGTCAACCATACCGAGGATCGCCAAGTCTCTAATCGACGCGCAAAATCGCCGCTCCTGCCGCCACATGGCAAAATTAAGGCCGCGCCCCGCAATAATATCTACGAGCCGTTTGCGAGAATATTCCCTGCCCGTGGTGGCGCTTTCGGCGGCCAGGGGGGCGTGGCGAAGCAGAGCGGCGGCGGCGGGGATTCCAGCGTCGGCGAGGGCGCCGCGGCGAGCGAGCGCTTTGCCGGGTCAGTGGTGCAGCGCTGCGAGCGCCTCGTAGACGAGGCGGTCGACCTCGATCCCCTCGCGCAGCAGGCGCGCGCGGCTCTGGAAGGCGCGCTCGCCCGGGATGCGGATTTCCTCGACGCCGGGCGCGCGGGGGCCGCTTTTGATACGGTCGACCAGTGCCGCGACCTCCCGCTTGAAGTCGTCGAGCGGCACCAGCAGGTCGGGCTTGAACACGACGAACAGGTAGCCGTCGTCACCGTCGGGGTCCATCGCCGAGCCGGCGAGCACGCCGAGCGCCTGGACCACAAACCCGAGCCCGTAGCCCTTGTAGTCGCCAAACGGCAGCAGGGCGCCTTCGCGCGCCGCGGCCGGGTCGCGGGTCGGGCGCCCTTGCGAATCGATCGCGACACCCTCGGGCAGCAGCTGTCCGAGCCGCTCGCGCAACGCCATCTCGGTTCCCATAAAAGCCGAGGTGCCCATGTCGAGCACGATCGGCCCGTGCGACGACGGCATCCCGAAGGCGATCGGGTTGGTGCCCAGCTCCGCGCGGGTCCCGCCGTAGGGCGCCACGCTGCGCGACGAGCTCGCAGTGTGCATGCCGACGAGGTCGGCGTTGGCGATCATCTCGCAGTAGTATGCGCTGCGCCCGCTCATCCAGCTGTTGGTCACGCCGACGACCGAAAAGCCGTAGTCTCTCGCCTTGGCGATCGCGGCGCGCGCCGCGTGGTACATCGCCAGCATGCCGACATTGTTGCCGCCGTCATAGAGGACCGAGACCGCGCTCTGCCGGATCGCGCTGATCGGCCGGCGCGGCTGCTTGAAGCGGCGGTGCTCGGGAATGTTCAGGATCTTTGCCAAGCCCGAATACTCATACCCGCACAGCGCCGCGTCGATCATGTGGTCGGCGAGGATCCGGGCCTCTTCCGGGTCGTAGCCGATGCCCCGCAACGCCCGTTCGGAATGATCGCGGGCCTCGGCGACGCTCAGGTGGATGCGTTCGGACGCCATTCCCCCTCCGGTTTCGTGGCCGGTCAGCCGGGCTCGACGCGAAAGACGGCCTTGCCGGCGACATGGCGGTTGCGCAGTTCGGGGCCGACCCGCGCGAGGTCGCGCCAGCTGCCCTCGACCAACGCGAGCTTCAGCGAGCCCTCGCCGACGAGCGCCGCCAGCAGCCCCAGGTCGGGCGCGAACTGCTCTTCCGGCTCCGAGGTGAAATACGAAAAGCTCTGGACGCGGGCGTTGGGATGGTCGGCAAAGTCGCGGAAATTGACCGAGGTCGGCTCGCCCGACGAATTGCCGAAGATGACGACGGTCCCTCTTGCCTCGACCCGCGCGATCGCGGCGGCGAGCGAGGCCCCGCCCGCGGCTTCGAGAACCAGCGCGAACCGCCCCTGCGCCGCCTCGATGCCTTGGACGATCGCGTCGGCGCCCCGCACATGCCGCCCGCGCTCCGGGCTGCCGACGACCGCGGTGACGTGCGCGCCCGAGCGCGCCGCGATCTGCACCGCCATGTGGCCCACACCGCCGGCTGCCCCGGTCACCAGCACCCGCTTGCCGAGCAGCGGCGCGCCGTGGCGCAGGGTGCGCAATGCCGTCAGCCCGGCGACCGGCAACGCCGCCGCCTCCTCAAAGCGGACGTTGTCGGGGAGCGCGGCCATGCGGTGCGCCGGCACCGCCGCGCGCTCGGCCCAGCCGGCGTTGTCGGTCAGCGCCACGACCCGCGTCGCGGCCGCGGGGCCGCTGCCGTCGGCGGCCGCCCTTAGCACGACCCCGCCGATGTCCTGGCCCGGCCGCCAGCCTTCGGGCCGGGTCTGCATCAGCCGCAATTCGCCGCGGTTCAGCGAGAACGCGCGCACCTCGACCAGCGCCTCGTTTGGCGCCGGCGCCGGCTCCGCCACCTCGCGGATTTCGACCGGTGACGCACCGTCGGGAGTGGTGACGACAGCGAGCATCGGATCTCTCCCCTCCCTTAACAACGAACCCACCGCTCGCCCTCACCCCCTTCGCTGCGCTCGGGACCCTCTCCCGCAATGCGGGAGAGGGGGGGCCCGGCCCGCAGGGGCGGGTGGGTGAGGGGCGTCTCACACGCTCGTCAGTTGAGCCGCAGGTCGGTGATGTGCTTGGGGTCGGGCTTCATCTCGCCGCGCTCGACGCGCCCGACGATCTCGGTCAGCACCTTGTTGGTCGGTGCCGGGATCCCGACCTCGTCGCCCTTGCGCACGACAAAGCCGTTCAGAAACTGGATCTCGGTGCGCCGCCCCTTGAACATGTCCTGGCCGGTCGACGGGCGGTGCTCGCCGCCGCCGGCGCGGTTGGCCTCGGCGAGACGGTGCTCGTCGATTTCCTTTTGCGCCGCCGCGTCGCCCTCGCCGGCGCGGGCGATCGTTTCCGGATCCATGTGGCTCACCTCGTCAAAGGTGTAGCCGAGCGCCTGGCCGACGCGGATCGCCTCGCTGCCGAGCCGGTTCGAGAAGTGGCGGATCACGTCGTTCTTGATCATGTCGCGCGAGATCATGCCGGTGCACGCCGACAGCCCGTTGCCCATGACGTTGGTGACGAGCTTCGACCAGCGCTCGCCCCATAGGTTCTCGGTCACCATCGCGCTGTCGGAATAGGCGAGCAGCCGGCAGACCTCCTTGGCGCGGTCGGTGACGCGGCCGTGCACCTCGCCGACGCGGAAGACAGTGTGGCGCGAGGCCGATTTGCCGGCGGCGCGGCGCACCTCGCCCGGGGCGTGCAGCTCGACCGTGATCGAGCTGGCGACCGAGCCCAGGGTCTTGCCCCAGCCGACAATCCCGGCGATCGTCTCCTCGTTCATGCAATTCTGCAGCGACACGACAAACCCGGTCGGCGCCAGGTATTGCTTGATCAACGCCGTCGCCCACGGCGTGTCGTAGGATTTCATGCAGACAAAGGCGATGTCGATCGGCGCCTCCTTGGAGAGCTGCTGCGCCTCGGTCAGGTGCAACGCCCGCGGCTTGACCGTGAACGGCTCGACATCGCGGATGTGGGTGATGCGCAGCCCGTCCTTGCGGATCGCCTCGACGTTTTCCGGCCACGCGTCGATGTAGGTCACGTCCTCGCCGGCCTGCACCATGTGCGCCCCGGCATAGCCGCCGACCGCGCCGGCGCCGACGATCGCGATCTTGTTCTTCGCCATAGGTCTCCTCCGCATCAGGTTCGCGGCATACCGGCCGCGTGCTCCGCCGCCGATCCTAGTACGGCGGCGGCCCCGGCGTCATCCAATCGCTTGGGCGGGGCCGCTTTGGCTGGCTAGCGCTTTGGCGGGGCCGGTTTGCGGGGCCGCAGCGGCCGCCGCGCCGAGGCGGCGGTGCGCCGGGCCGGGGCCTTGGCGCGCTTTCGCGCCGGCGGTGGCACCGGTTTTATCGCCAACCGCCAGTCGGCAACGAGCCCGACCGGGATCGCCACCACGCCGAGCGCCATCAACCCGCTCGCGACACGCGCGAGCGCGTCGAGCTCCGCCACGACGACGACCAGGCCGAGGATCAGGCCGGCGCCAAACGTCAACAAGGCGATCTTGGTGTAGCGCATCCGTTGCGGCCGCGAGGCCGGGCTCCTAATCTGTCCCTCGCAAGAAAGAACACTGCGGCGAATGCAAGCGCCAATGCCAAAGAGGGGAAAAAGATGATCGAGGTCGAGCGGCCGACCGACCTTGCCCAATTTGTCGGCAAGGAGATCGGGGTCAGCGACTGGTTCACCGTCGACCAGGCGATCATCGACAAATTTGCCGAGGCGACGGGCGACCACCAGTGGATCCACGTGGACGTCGAGCGCGCCAAGCGCGAGATGCCGGGCGGCAAGACGATCGCCCACGGCTATTTGACCTTGTCCCTGGTGCCGCGCCTCGCGGCGACGCTCTACCGCGTCAAAAGCCGCTCGCGCGGGCTCAACTACGGCTCGAACCGGGTGCGGTTTACCGGGCAGGTGCCGGCCGGCTCGCGCATCCGGCTGCGCCACAAGATCAAGTCGGTCGAGTCGGTCGAGGGCGGCGGCGTGCGCGTCACCTCGGAAAGCACTGTCGAGGTCGAAGGTGCGGGCCGGCCGGCCCTCGTCGCCGAGACCATCAGCATGCAGTTCGAATGACGCCGGGAGTTGCGCCAATTAAATCCCCACATCAGCCATTGTTCGTCGTTCCCGCGAAAGCGGGAATCCAGGGCGCTAGCGCCCAGAAGTCGCCCCCTACTCAGGCCAGGGGCAAGCGCTGAGCCCCCGCTTTCGCGCGGGCGACGGTAGCTATAATGTGGTTCGGCGTACGGGTCTGACAGCGAGATCGCGCAGCAGGCGAGGAGGAACGATCAAATGACCAGCAGCGGGGCGAACGACCAGGCGTCATACATCTATCTGGGGTTGGCGGGCGAGACCGGGCGCGGCCGGGTCGTGGATTCGGGTCTCTTCCGCATCGCCGACGGCCATGACGACTGGGAGCCTTTGGCGGGCGGGCTGCCCGAGATGCCGGCGGTGCGGGCGCTGGCGGTGCATCCGCAAAATCCCGAGATCGTCTACGCGGGCACGCAATCCGGCCCTTATCGCAGCGCCGACCGCGGCGAGCACTGGGAAAAGGTCGACGTGCCCGACCACGGCCTGCCGGTCTGGTCGGTGCTGTTCCACCCGCACGACCCCGACGTGATCCTCGTCGGCTACGAGAACTGCGAGATTTACCGCAGCGACGATGCCGGCGAGCGCTGGGCCCGGCTGCCGGTCAGCGTGCGCTTTCCGGAAATCACCACGGCACCCGGCGCCAACCCGGCAAAGCGCGTCTTAAAGATCGACGCCTCGGCCGGCGAGCCCGACCTGATTTACGCCGCGATCGAGGTTGGCGGCACCCTGCGCTCGACCGACGGCGGCGAGCATTGGGAGAATCTGAGTCATGGCCAGTACGTCAATGACGACCCGGTCGACATGCACGGCGTGCTGTCGAGCCGTTGGCGGCCGGGCACGGTTTTCGGCATCGGCCGCGCCGGCATGTTCGCGAGCACCGACCGCGGCGACCACTGGCGCCACGTGCCGTTGGAGCCGTTGAACGCCAAGGGCCAGATTTACTGCCGCGACATCCGCGAGGTGCCGGGCAACCCGCGCAAATTGTGGGTCGCGGCGGGCGGCGGGTTCCAGAGCGACGTCGGCGTGTTGCTGCACAGCCCCGACGGCGGCGACAGCTGGAGCCGGGTCGAGATCGGCCAGCCGGTGCCGCACACGATGTTCGCGCTTGCCTTCGACGAACGGCAGCCGGCGCGGATGTCGGCCGCCACCAATGGCGGCGAGGTCTATAGCAGCCAGGACGGCGGCGAAACCTGGGCCGCCCACAAGCCGCCGCCATCCGGCAAACAAGTCTACGCGCTGGCGCGCGGCTGAGGGCAGTCGAGCAAAGTCATTGCGAGGAGCACAGCGACGAAGCAATCCCGACCAGACATACCCGGCGGCCGGAGATTGCTGCGCTGCGCTCGCAATGACAGACCCCAAACAGGGATGCGACCTGATCGGAAACCGCTCTAAGCGCACTGGATCAAGGCGGGGCACCGATACTAGACACCGAATGAATCGGCCTCGATCATCGCGAGCCGGTCGGCGGCCGGCTCGTATTCGAGGACGAACAGCACCGCGTTGCGCGCTCTGACCGGGGGTGCGCCGGGCGGCAACGCATGCTTGACGAGCTGGCGGACCATGGCACCGTGGGTCGACACCCCGATCCGCCGATGGGGATGCTCGCCGGCAAACCGCCGCAACGCCGCGAGCCCGCGCGTCAGGGTGGCGCGCCCGGTTTCGCCGCCGGGGAAGGCGGTGTTGCCGTCGCTGTACCAGCGCTCGGTCAATTCCGCGCCAAAGCGCGCCTTCGCCTCCTCCCACAAGAGCCCCTCGGCGTCGCCGACGCTGGTTTCGCGCAGCCCATGGTCGATCGTCAGCGGCACACCCAGGTGCAGGGCGACGATTTGCGCGGTGTTGAGCGCGCGCGACAGGTCGCTCGAAACCACCGCGTCGAGCCGGTGCGCCCGCAGGCTTTCGGCCAACGCCTCGGCCTGCGCCAAGCCGGTGGCGTTGAGCGGGGTGTCGATGTGGCCTTGCAGGCGGCCGGCGCGGTTCCAGTCGGTCTCGCCGTGCCGAAACACAAACAACGTGCGTCGGTCGTCAACGTGCTGCATGCAACGCTCCATGGCCGATGTCGGTGTGGCAAGGATCGGCAGGGCGCTCGAGCCGCCACGCGCCCGCCGGAAATCGTCGTCCGCGCCGTCAGCGCCGCCGGGCGACAAAGACGAACCAGCCGGCATACCAGGCAAAGGCGTTGACGCCGAGCATGCCGAGCACCCGCGTCGGCTCGTTGCGCGCCCAGCGGATGCGCCGGAAATACTCCGCCGGGGTCAGATTGGCGCGCGCCGACTTGGCGACCCGGTCGATGCGGCGGATGTCGAGCAGCCCGCCATAGCGCTCCCGCACCTCGTCGGCCGAACGAAAAAATCGCACGTGGCTTTCATAATCGAAGTTGGGGACCGAGCAGATGCACACGCTGCCGCTTTGCCAGCGCTCGACCGCTGCCAAATCCTCCTCGACATGCTCCAAGACCTCGCAGCAGACGAGCGCGTCGTAGGCCGAGCGATAGGTCGCCGGGTCGGCCGCGTCGGCGACAAAGAAGCGGCCCTCGGGGTTTCGTTTTCGCGCCTTGTCGATCGCCACCGGGCTGAGGTCGAACCCTTCGTAGCGCACACCCGTCGCGATCAGCATCTCGGCGAGGACGCCGCTGCCGCACCCCACCTCGAGCACCGCGTCAAAACCGCCCTCCCGCACCAGCCGGCATACCCGCGCGAACATCGGGTAATAGGGGCTGGCGCGCGACCGCTCGTAGGTGCGGTCGTCGTGCAAATACATCTCGTCGTAGTAGTCGCTGCCCCGTCGCTCGTGCGACATTCGCGGGCTCCGTTAGTTGATCTGCATCGCGATACCCGGGTGCACCCCGGGCCTAACCTCGATAGGCGCCCGGCAACCCCGCCGGTCGCGGACAGGGGCCAGCTTCCTCGGGATGGGCCTGCATTCCTCTTTCTTTAGCAGAATTGTGGATGTTGGGTTACCGGCGGCGGGGAAAGCGGGCCGTGGTCCCCGACCGGGACGCCGGGTCAGCGCCCGTCGGGCGCTCGGCCGCGCACCAGCGCCAGCGAAAAATAGGGCGCCTCCGCGATTTCGGCGAGCGGGGCGACGCGCTGACCGGGCAGGCTTGCGCGCTCGACATAGCGCGCTTCGGCCAATCGGCCGAGCCGGGCCAGCACCCGCTGGACCTTGACGAGATGGCGCCCGAGCTTGACGACCACGGCGACCTCGGCCGCGGCAAGCCGGCGCTGAAGCTCGCCCTCGGCGAGCGTCGCCGGGATCACCGCGAGAACCTCGTCGCGCGTCACCAGCGGCACCTCGGCGGCCGCGGCGCCGGCGCCGAGCGACGACACGCCGGGCACGATTTCGACCGGGTAGCGGTCGGCGAGCAGCGCAAAGACGCCGACGAAGCTGCCGTAGAACAGCGGGTCGCCCTGGCACAGCAGCGCAACGTCGCGCCCGATGTCGAGCTCGGCGGCGATCGCGGCCGCCGCGCGCTCGTAAACCTCCGCGGGCGGCGGGCCTGGCCGCATCGGAAAGCGGATCGCGATCTCGCGCTGCCGCGCGTCGAGCCAGCCGGCGACAATGCCGCGCGCAAAGCTGTCGCCGAACTCGGGCGCGGGATAGGCGACGACCGGCGCCGCGCGCAACAGGCGCAATGCCTTCAACGTCAAGAGCTCGGGGTCGCCCGGGCCGACCCCGATCCCGTAAAGCCGCCCCGGCCGGTGCCTGCTCATCTCAGGCCGGCTTGACGGCGGCGAGCTGGGTCACGCTCGCCAATGGCCGCCACAACTGATGCGCGCCGGCAGGCTCGGCCCGGCTCACCGCAATCCGGGTCAGCGAGCCGCCATGGCGCGCGCGCCAGTCGAAGAGCCGCGCCTCGCCCTCGACGGTCACGACGTTGGCGACAAGCCGCCCGCCCGCCGGCAACGACGCCCACAGCGCCGACAGCAACCCCGGCACGCCGGTCCCGCCGCCGACAAAGACCGCGTCCGGCCGGGGCAGGCCCGCCAAGGCCTCGGGTGCCGCGCCGACGACGACGCGCAGCCCCGGGACCCCGAGGGCAGCGGCGTTGCGCGCCACCGCCGCCGCGCGCGCCGGCTCGCGTTCGACGGCGACCGCCGCCGTGTTCCCCCCGGCGCGCAGCCATTCGATCGAAATCGAGCCGCTGCCCGCGCCGACATCCCACAAGGTCTCGCCCGGAAGCGGCGCCAGTGCCGCCAGGGTTGCGGCGCGCACCTCGCGCTTGGTCAGCTGGCCATCATGCTCGAACGCGTCGTCGGGCAATCCGGCGAGCCGCGACAATGCGCGCGCACCCGGCCCGGCGCGGCACTCGACCGCGATCGTGTTGAGGTCGGCGACCCGGTGTCCGCCCCAGCACGCCGCGGTTTGTGCGACCACCGCCTCGCGCGGCCCGCCGAGACGGCAGAATACGGTGAGCGCGCTCGGACCCCAGCCGAGCCCGGTCAACAAGGCCGCGACCGCCTTGGGCGTGCCGCCGTCCTCCGACAATGCCAGGATGCGGCGGCCGGGCGTCAAATGCAGGCGCAGCCCGTCGACCGGGCGCGCGTGCAGGCTGATCGCCGCGCACTCGGCGAGCGGCCAGCCGAGCCGGGCGGCGGCCAAGCTGAACGCGCTCGGCTGCGGCAGGACGGTCATTTCCTCGCGCGCAAAGCGCCGCGCCAGTACCGCGCCGACGCCGTGCCACAGCGGGTCGCCGCTCGCCAGAACCGCAACCCGCCGGCCGCGTCTTGCGGCGATCATGTCGATCGTGGTTGCGATCGGGCGCGCCCACTGGAGGCGTTCGGCGTCGCCCGTCGGCGCCATCGCCAGATGACGCGCGCCGCCGACCAGCACTTCCGCGGTTTCAACGATGGTGCGCGCCGCCGGCGCCAGGCCGGGGAGGCCGTCCTCGCCGATGCCGACGACCGCGAGCCACCGCGTCATCGCCCACTCGCGAGCGCGTTGACCGCGGCCGCGGCGATGGCGCTGCCGCCGCGCCGCCCGCGCAACGTGACAAACTCGATCCCGCGGCCAAACGCGGCAAGTGCTGCCTTGGCCTCGGCGGCGCCGACAAAGCCGACCGGAAAGCCGACGATCAGCGCCGGTTGCGCGGCACCCTCGGCGAGGATTTCGAGCAGCCGGAACAGCGCCGTCGGCGCGTTGCCGATCGCGACCACCGCACCTTCGAGATGCCGGCGCCACAATTCGACCGCCGCCGCCGAGCGGGTCGTGCGCTGCGCCGCGGCGAGCCCTGCCACCGCCGGGTCGCGCAACAGGCACAGGACCTTGTTCCCGTTTGCGAGACGCTCCCCGATCACGCCGGCCTGCACCATCGCCGAGTCGACGAGGATCGGCGCGCCCGCCGTCAGCGCGGCCCGCCCGGCCGCGACCGGATTCGCCGACCAGGCGAGGTCGTCGAGGATCGCGACGTCGCCGGCGGCATGCGCGACGCGGGCCGCCAGCGGGCGCAGCGGCCGCGGAAACCGGGCTAGATTTGCTTCGGCCCGCACTAACGCGAGGGATTTTCGCGAGATCGCGGCAGGGTCGCGCAGATAGGTGTACGCCTGCGGCGGCTTTTTGCTGCGGCGCTCCCCCGCGGCGGGAGAGCCGGCCTCGGTGTCGATCCGGGCTTGAGCGGCGACAACCGGCACCGGGATCGGGCGCTGGCGGGCGGCGGTGACGCCCAGGGTCCACGCCTCCTCGCACTCGACCTGCGCGCGCTGCGCCGCGGTCAGGCCGGGGTCGCCCGCGAACAAGGCCGCCAATTCTCCGGCGCGGTCGCGATCGGCAAGAAACCGGGCGACAGCGCGGACCTGCGCCGCGTCCTTGGTCTCGTCGGCCTCGGGCTTGACCGCCCACAATGACGGATAGACCTCGGCCATGACCACCCGCGCGGCCTCCGGCGCGCGTAGGCCGGTTTCGAACGGCCACACCAGCGTGTCGCGGCGCCAGCGCGGGTCGTCGCGCAGCGCGCGTGCCACCGGGATGCCGGTCAACGCCTGGCCACCGACCGAGCCGGCGCCCAAAAGCTTCCAGCACGGCTGCGCGCTCGGGATGTAGAGGTCGACCAGCCGACGCTCGGCCAGCGCATCGCTGTCGTGGCGGCGATGGTGCTTGCCCTGGAGGTGCGCCCGCGCCGGCATGGCGGGGCAGCCCCAGAACGGAAAGCCGCCGCCCGAGACCCGCCGGTTCAGCGCCTCGGCGACCTCGAAGCGGTTGTTGCGGTTGCGCTCGTCGTCCGCGAGGAGCCCGGCGATCTCGTCCCACACCGCCCGCCAGGGCGCCCCCCCTAGCCCGAGGCGCGCGGCAAAACCGGCCGGGTAGCCAAACGGGAAGTCAAAGCCGAGCAGCACCCGCTCGCTGTGCTCCTGCGCCCTCGCGAGCCACTCGGCGAGCAGTACCTTCGCGGCATGCCGGGTGGGCGCGTTGACCACGGTTTCGCCCCCTTCGGCATACCGGCACGCCCAGATGCTGTCCTGGCCAAGCCGCGGCACGGTGGCGGCGCTCCAGTCGACCATGACGAAGGTGTCGAACACGGGTCCCGCTTTCCGCCTCACCCGGCCTCATTCTCCGGGCGTCGCCGGCCCCTCCCTCGCCCCGCTTGCGGGGAGAGGGCCGGGGTGAGGGGACGACTGATGACGATGCGGATGATCGTGATCCGCGCGGTCGTGCCCGTCACCGTCCCCGACTCCGACGCCGCGGACATGGTGATGATGACCCGCCTGCGCGGCGCCGGCGTCGTCCTCGTAGCCGATGATCTGGGTGCGGTACTTGCACAGCTGGCAGTTCATCGCCGGCTGCCCGTGCTCCAGCTCCGTGACCCGCTCGTAGAACGCGTCGAGCACCGCCGGGTGGTCGCGCAAATAAGGGGCGTTGACGAATTCGATCTCGGGAAAACGCCGCGCGACCGCGTCGCTTTGCGCATAGATGCGCTTGACCAGAACGCCGGTGAACAGGAAATACGGGAAGACCACGATGCGGGCGAAGCCGAGCCGCGCGGCATGGGTCAGCGCCGCGTCGACGCGCGGGTGCGCGACGCCGCTGAACGCCGTCTCGGCCCAGCCGAACCCCATCCCTTCCCACAGCATGCGCGTGAGCTTGGCGACGTTGGAGTTGGCGTCCGGGTCGGTGGTGCCGCGCCCGACGACGACGAGCAGCGTCTCGGACCGCCCGGCCCCGTTCGCCGGCGTCGCCGCGGCGATGCGGTCGGCGGCCGCGGCCAGGAGTTTCGGGTCGATCGCCAGGTCGCGGCCAAAACGCACCTCGATCTCGGGATGTCCGGCGGCGAAGCTGTTGACCTCCCACGGCAGGTCGTTTTTGACGTGGCTCGCGGCGAACAGCATGCCGGGCGCGGCGAGAATCCGCCGCGCGCCGCGCGCCGCCAGCGCCGCCAGCCCGTCGCGGATCGTCGGCCGCGCGAATTCGAGATAGCCGGTGGCGAAATCCACTCCCGGCAATCGCGGGCGCAACGCCGCCGCCAACCGCTCGAACTCGTCGATCGCCTCGGGGTCGCGGCTGCCGTGGCCGCAGAGCAGCACCGCCGTTTGCGTCATCCGTTGACCCTCTCGCGCCCGCGGCGGAGATTGCCGCCGCGATGATCCCGGCCGTCCCCGACCCGTTTCTGCTGCTCGCCGCCGGCCTCGCGCTCGACGCGTGGTTTGGCGACATGCCGGCGGTCTTTGCCCGTGTGCCGCATCCGGTGGTGCTGGCCGGGCGCGCCGTCGCCTTGTTCGACCGCAAGCTCAACCGCGAGATCCGCGGCGAGGCCGCGCGCCGCATCCGCGGGATCATCACCGTGGCGGTGCTGGTCGGCGCCGCCGCGGCTCTCGGCTGGGCGATCGAGCGGCTGTGCCGCGGCAGCCTCATCGGGGCCGCGGTCGAGATTCTGCTGATCGCCGTCCTCGTCGCCCAGCGCAGCCTCTTCGAGCATGTCGCCGAGGTCGCGCGCGCGCTTGCCGACGGCGGGCTCGCCGCCGGGCGTGAGGCGGTGCGTCACATCGTCGGCCGCGACCCGGCAAGCCTCGACGCGTACGGGGTGGCGCGCGCCGCGATCGAAAGCCTCGCCGAGAATTTCAGCGACGGCGTGGTGGCCCCGGTGTTCTGGTACCTCGTGCTCGGGCTGCCCGGCCTCTTCGCCTACAAGATGGCGAACACGCTCGACAGCATGATCGGGCACCGGACGCCTCATTACCGCGCCTTCGGTTGGGCGGCGGCGCGGCTCGACGACCTCGCCAATCTGGCGCCGGCGCGGCTGAGCGGCGCGTTGATCGCCGCGGCGGCGTTGTTTTCGCGTGGCGGCCGCCCGCGGCGGGCGCTCGCGATCATGCTGCGCGACGGGCATAGGCACCGCTCGCCGAACGCGGGCTGGCCGGAGGGGGCGATGGCGGGCGCCCTCGGGCTGGCGCTCGCCGGGCCGCGCCGCTATGCCGAGGGGGTCGTCGCGGACCCGTGGGTCGGCGAGGGCACGGCGCGCGCCGCACCCGCCGACATCGCCCGCGCGCTCGTCCTCTACAAGCACGCCTGCCTGATCGAATGGGGCCTGCTGGTCGGCGTGTGGCTCGCCGGTCAATTCGGCCTCTTCACCTGAGCCGCGGCGGCCGCGCCGCGTCAAGCAGCGCGCCGAGGTCGAGGCTGTGCTCGAGGTGGTCGGCGAGCGCGTCGAGCGTGGTCTCGACCTGGTGCTCGTAAAGGACCGCGCCGGCCGCGGCCCCGAGGTTTTCGAGAAAAGCGCGGCGAAACCGGTCGCCGGCGAAGAGCCCGTGCAAATAGCAGCCGGCGACAAGGCCGTCGGCGCTGACCGCCCCGTCCGGCCCGCCGGCGAGGCGCAGCATCGGCCGCTCAAGCCCCGGCCCGGTGGTCTTACCGACATGCATTTCGTAGCCCGCCACAGGCATTCCGGTCGCGATGTCGGTTCCCGCCACCCGCGCCAACCGTTTCTCGGGTCCGAGAACCGTGTCGATGTCGAGAAGCCCGAGCCCCGCCACCGCCGCTGCGGCGCCCTCCGTTCCGAGCGGATCGGAAATCGTGCGGCCGAGCATCTGGTAACCGCCGCACAGGCCGACGATCCGCCCGCCCTGGCGGCGATGCGCCACGATGTCGACATCCCAGCCCTCGCGCCGCACGAAGTCGAGGTCGGCGATCGTCGCCTTTGCGCCCGGCAGGATCACCAGCGCGGCGTCGCGCGGCAACGGCCGCCCCGGCTGGACCATGACGATTTCGACCCCGGGCTCGGCGTGGAGCGGGTCGAGGTCGTCGAAATTGGCGATCCGCGGCAGCACCGGCACCGCGATGCGCACACCCCCTTCCGTAATATCCCCTCGCCCCCTTGGGGGAGAGGGTTGGGGTGAGGGGGTGAAGCCATTGCTCGGCTGCGGAGAAGCCCCCCTCACCCTACCCTCTCCCCCCGATGGGGGGAGAGGGTTTCTCTTCGGCGCAAGCGCCAGCGAATCTTCCGCCGGCAGCAGCGCGGCGGCGGGAAAATACGGCACGACGCCGAACGCGCGCAGCCCGGTGCGCTCGCCGATCGCGGCAATCCCGCCTTCGAACAGCCTCACGTCGCCGCGAAACTTGTTGACGACATAGCCGGCGAGCAGCCCCCGTTCGCTGGCGGACAGCAGCGCGTAAGTGCCGACGAGTTGGGCGATGACGCCGCCGCGCTCGATGTCGCCGACCAGCACGACCGGAACGTCGGCCGCCTCGGCAAAGCCCATGTTGGCGATGTCGCCGGCGCGCAAATTGACCTCGGCCGGGCTGCCCGCGCCCTCGACCAGCACCAGGTCGGCGGCCGCCGCGAGCCGCCCAAACGCGGCCAGCACTCGCGGCAGCAGGCTCGGGGCCAGCCGGCGATATTCGGCGGCGGACGCGCTGCCGCGCACCTGCCCGCCGACAACTATCTGCGCTCCGCCCTCGGATTGCGGCTTTAGCAATACCGGGTTCATGTCGGTCAGCGCCGCCGTCCCGCAGGCCAGCGCCTGCAACGCTTGCGCCCGGCCGATCTCGCCGCCGTCGGCGGCAACCGCGGCGTTGTTCGACATGTTCTGCGGCTTGAACGGCCGGACCCGCAACCCGCGCCGGGTGAAGGCGCGCGCCAGCCCCGCCACCAGCAACGACTTGCCGACGTCCGAGCCGGTCCCTTGCAGCATCAGCGCGCGGGCCACGACACCTCGTTAAGCCCCCAGAGCAGCTGTCGTGAGAAAATTTGATTCCCGTTCCCGCGTTTGCGGCGAAGAGCGTGTGAAGAAATTGGAAAAGTTGAGAACTCGTCATTCCGGGATGCCCCTTGGCAGGCCCGGAACCCCTGACAACGGCGCTTTGCCGGTGTTTCGCAAGGCCGTGTGCTTGAGTTCCGGGCTCGTGGGCTACGCCCCCGCCCCGGAATGACGACGGCTGGCATTACTTCACGCGCCCGAAAGCCCGGACCCACGGGGACCGGCCTTCGCCGTATGACGAGAATTTGCATCGAGCCCTGCCGCTTTCACTTCAAAACTCGATGCCGCGCTGGGCTTTGACGCCGCTGCGGAACGGGTGCTTGACCAGCGTCATCTCGGTCACGAGGTCGGCGATCTCGATCAATTCGGGCTTGGCGTTGCGGCCGGTGACGACGACGTGCAGCTCGCGCGGCTTGGCTTTGAGCGCCGCGACGACCTCGGCGACCGGCAAATAGTCGTAGCGCAGCACGATGTTCAGCTCGTCGAGCAGCACGAGCCGGTAGCTGGGGTCGGCGATCATCGCGTGCGCCGCCTCCCAGGCGCGGCGTGCCGCGGCGATGTCGCGGGCGCGGTCCTGGGTGTCCCAGGTAAACCCTTCCCCCATCGCCCGGCAGGTCACGAGGTCGCCAAAGCGTTCGAGCGCGGTGCGCTCGCCGCTCGTCCACACCCCTTTGACGAACTGGACGATGCCGACCCGCATGCCGTGCCCGAGGCATCGCAACACCAAACCGAACGCCGCGGTCGATTTTCCTTTGCCCGTGCCGGTGTGCACGATCAGGAGCCCGCGCTCCTCGGTCTTGGTCGCCAGCATCCGCTCGCGCGCCGCCTTGCGCCGCGCCGCCTTTTCGTTGTGGCGCCGGTTGACCTCCTCCTCGGTCTCGACCAAATCGCTCACCCGCCGCTCCATTGCTCGAGCGCCTCGCGGGCGCTGTTGCGGCGCGGGCGCCACAGTCCGCGGTCGATCGCCTCGCCAAACCGGCGCGCGGTCTCGGCCAAGGCTGCCCTATTGTGCTCGGCCATAAAATCGCGCACCCGGTCGTCGGCGAGATAGGCGTCGTAGAGCGCCTCGAAATGCGCATTGTCGACGGCGCGCGCGGTCGCGGCAAAGGCGAACAGGTAGTCGACCGTCGCGGCGATCTCGGCCGCCCCTTTGTAGCCGTGGCGCATGACGCCGGCGATCCAACGCGGGTTCGCCGCCCGCCCGCGCACGACCCGGCCGATCTCCTCGCGCAGGCTGCGGACGCGCGGCATCTCGGGCCGCGAATGGTCGTTGTGCCAGACCGCCGGCACCCGGCCCGACAGCCGCCGCACGACGAGCGCCAGCCCGCCCTCGAATTGGTAGTAGTCGTCGCTGTCGAGCAAATCGTGCTCGCGGTTGTCCTGGTTGTGGACGACCGCCTCGGCGGCGGCGAGCCGGGCCTCGAGCATCGCGCGCTCGCCGCGCCCCTCGGCGCCGGCGCCATAGGCATAAGCGCTCCAGCCGAGCCAGGTTTCGGCAAGCTCGCCCTCGTCGTCCCAGATCCGCTCGTCGATCAGGGTCTGCAGTCCCGCCCCATAGGCGCCGGGCTTTGCGCCGAAGACCCGGTAGCCGGCGCGGCGGGCGGCTTCCTCCGGCGCCAGCCCGTCTGCCTCGAGCGCCCGGCGGTCCGCCGCCACACGGGCGGCGAGCGGGTTTACGTCCGCCGGCTCGTCGAGGGCGGCAACCGCGCGCGCCGCGGAATCGACGAGGTCGATCAGCCCGGGGAAGGCGTCGCGGAAAAACCCGGAGACGCGCAGCGTCACGTCGACTCGCGGCCGGTCGAGCACGGTCGCCGGCAGGATCTCGAACCCGGTCACCCGGCCGCTCGCCCGCTCCCACGCCGGGCGCGCGCCCATCAGCGCCAGCGCCTGCGCCACGTCGTCGCCGCCGGTGCGCATGTTGGCGGTGCCCCACGCCGACAGCGCCACGCGCCGCGGGTAGTCGCCGTATTCCTGAGCATGGCGCTCGACCAGCAGCGCCGCCGACTTCCAGCCGAGCTGCCAGGCCGCCTCGGTCGGCACCGCACGGGTGTCGACCGAAAAGAAGTTGCGCCCGGTCGGCAACACCTCCGGGCGGCCGCGACTCGGCGCGCCGGACGGGCCGGGCGTCACGAAACGGCCGTCGAGCCCGGCGAGCAACCCGGCGAACTCGGCGGCTCCGCACCCGGCGACCGCCGGGCGCAACTCGCGCTCGACCCAGTCGAGGACCGCGCGGGTCCGCTCCCAGGCGGGCGCGGGCCGAACTACGCCGGCAACGAGCCGCAGCGCCAGCGCCTCCAGCCGCTCCACGGTGTCGCCGGCGGTGCGCCACGGCTCTTCACCGGCAAGCTCCGGGGGGCGCGGGCCGGTCCACGGTTCGGCCGGATCGAGCGCCAGCGGGTCGCCCGCAAAACCGAGATCGGCGGCGAGCGCGCGCAGCAGCGAGGCGTCCTGCGGGCCCGCGCCGCGCCCTGGGCGGGCAAACGCGACGAGCAGCGCGTCGAGCCGCGCGCCCTCGGGGCTTTGCCCGAACACATGCAGCCCGTCGCGGATCTGCAACTCCTTCAGCTCGCACAAAAACCCGTCGAGCTTGCGCAACGCCGATGCCGGCGCGTCGTCCGCGGCGATCCCGCAATCGCCGTCGAGCCCGGCGGCGCGGGCCTGTTCGAGGATGGCCGCGGCGAGCGGCGCCACCCGCCGCGGGTCGCCCTGCGCGGCCTCGTAATACTCGTCGACCAGGCGTTCCAGCTCGGCGGCGAGGCCGTGGCTGCCGGCGCGAGTCAGGGGCGGGGTCAGATGGTCGACGATGACCGCCTGGGCGCGGCGCTTGGCCTGCGTCCCCTCGCCCGGGTCGTTGACGATAAACGGGTAGAGGTGCGGCAACGGCGGCAACACCGCTTCGGGATAGCATTCGGCCGACAATGCCAGCGCCTTGCCCGGCAGCCATTCGAGGGTGCCGTGCTTGCCGAGATGGATGACCGCGTCGGCGCGGAAGTCCTGCGCCAGCCAGGCGTACGCCGCGAGATAGGAGTGCGGCGGGACCAATGCCGGGTCGTGATAGGTGGCCTTGGCGTCGATGTTGTAGCCGCGCGCCGGCTGGATCAGCACCGCGAGGTTGCCGGCGCGAAACCCGGGGATCGCGAACCGGCCGCAATCGAGCCGCCCGGCGCGGAAGAACGGGTCGCGCTCGCCCGGCCCCCAGCGCTCGACCACCGCCCGCTGCACCGCCGGCGGCAGGGCCGCGAAAAACACCGAATAGTCGGCGAAGGCCAGCGTCTCCTCGGCGGGGGCCGTCGGGTTGGCGTTGGTCGGGCCGGCAAGGAGGCGCGCGATCAGGGCCGCCGGGTCGCCGGGCATGTCGCCGGTGCGGTAGCCGGCCGCCGCCAGCGCCCCGGCGACTTCGACCGCCGAGGCGGGCGTGTCGAGGCCGACGCCGTTGCCGATGCGGCCGTCGCGGTTCGGATAGTTGGCGAGGACCAGCGCGACCCGGCGTTCGGCCGGCGGCTTTTGCCGCAGCCGCGCCCAATTGCGCGCAAGCTCGGCGGCAAAGGCGACGCGGTCGGCGACCGGCCGGTAGCCGACAAGGTCCACCTCGGTGTCGGGGTCGCGGCCGAGCGGCGCCTTAAACGACACCGCGCGCGCGAGGATGCGGCCGTCGATCTCCGGCAGCGCCACGTTCATCGCCAGGTCGCGCGGCGCGAGGCCCCGGGTCCCTTCGCGCCAGCTCGCTTCGTCGCCGCCGGCGAACACCACCTGCAGCACCGGGCAGTCGGCCGCCGCGAGCGGGTCCGCCGCCGCCCCGGCG
>DATMLF010000042.1:0-4249 GCA_035570595.1 Allostellaceae bacterium | reverse complement strand
GCCTTGGTGGGGCCATGATTATCATTTCCACATGCGTCTCTTATGCCCGCCCGGCGAGACCCAGTGCCACGACCAGGCGCCGCCGCCGGCGGGCGACGGCTGCGGCAAGGAGCTCGCCTGGTGGTTCACCCCGGAGGCGCTGCATCCCGCGCCCGCGCACGCTAGGCCGCTGTTGGTCGGCGACTTGCCGCGCGCCTGCGTCGCGGTGGCCGAAGCCCCGGGCAAATCCGCCGCCCGGCAGTAGGCGCGGTAAAACGCCCAGGGTCGCCGCGAGCGCCGGGAATTATGCTGGCGCCAAAACGGTCATTGCTGCGGAGGGACGCGATGAAGGCGCTCGGAATTATGTTGCTGGTCATCGGGCTCGGCTTCGCGGCCGGCGGCGCCGCGGCGCAGACCGGGCAGCTGACCGTCGACAATGCGTGGGCGCGGGTGACCCCCGGCAAATCCGAGACCGGCGCCGCCTATGTGACGATTCGCTCGCCGACCGCCGACCGGCTTGTCGCCGCGTCGACCCCGGTCGCCAAAAAGGCCGAGCTGCACACGATGACGATGTCCGGCATGGTCATGAAGATGCGGCCCGTCGCCGGGGTCGACGTTCCCGCCGGCCAGACGGTGACCCTGGCGCCGGGCGGCCTGCACGTCATGCTGATGGGGCTGAAACAGCCGCTGCATGCGGGGCAGAGCTTTCCGCTGACCCTGACATTCGCCAAGGCCGGGGCGCGCACGGTCGATGTCGCGGTAGAGACGGTCGGCGCCACCGGCCCAAATTCGGCGCCGCCAGCGCACCACTAGGGAGGTTTGGTCATGGACGGCGACGTTTCGGGCGGTGCGGTGCGGCCGCCGCCGCCATCGCGGCCGCGGCCTCGGCTGACGCTCGTGGCGGCGGTTCTCGCCGGGTTGGCGATCCTCGGGGCCGGCGCCTTTGTTGCGCTCGAATTGCACGACAACCCGCGCGGCGCTTCCGGCACCTTGCTCGGCAGCGCGATCGGCGGCCCGTTTAAGCTCGTCGACCAGAACGGCAAGACCGTCACCAACACTGCGCTCGAAGGCAAGTGGCTGCTCGTCTATTTCGGCTACACCCACTGCCCCGACGCCTGCCCGACCGCGCTCAACAACATTGCACTCGCTCTCGCGGACCTCGGCGCCGAAAAGAACGAGGTCCGCCCGGTTTTTATCACGATCGACCCCGAGCGCGACACGCCGCAGGCGTTGAAGGACTACGTCGCGGCGTTCGACGCGCCGATCCTGGCGTTGACCGGCAGCGCCGCCGCGGTCGGTCAGGCGGCGAACGAATACCGGGTCTACTACGCCAAGCACCCCGAAGCGGGCGGCGACTATTCGATGGACCACACCTCGATCATCTACGTGATGGATCCGAAGGGGCGCTTTACCGCGTCCTTTACCGGCGAGGACCCGCCCGAGCAGATCGCCGCGCGCCTTAAGAAGCTGCTGACCTGACCGGCGCGGGCTCCGTCTCGGCTAGTGGCGGCGCCGCCGTCACGGGGCCGTCTCGGCGTCGCGGCGCAGCCGGCTCGGCAACAGCTCGCCGCGCTTTTCGAGCACCGCGTAGGCGGCGGCGGCGACATGCGCGTTGATCCGCTTCAGGTCGCGGAGCACGTCGAGGTGCAAGGCACTGGTCTCCACACTTTCGACCCGGCCGGCGCGGACGCGGGCGAAATGCGTCTCGGTCGCGCGCGCCTCGAGGTCGCGAAACACCTCCTTTTCGCCGAGCAAGGCGCGCGCCGCGCGGGCGTCGTCGGTCATGAACACGGCGGCGGCGGTGTGCACGTTGCCGGCCAGCCGCTCGAGCATCGCGCGGATTTCCGCCTGGCCCTCGACCGAAAAGGCCAGCCCGCGCCTTAGCCGCTTGGCGGCGAGCGCCATCAGGCTGCGCTCGACGATGTCGCCGGCGTGCTCGAGGTTGGTGATAAAGGCCAGGATCTCGGACAGCCTTCGACTGTCGTCGTCGTCGAGCAGGTCGGGGTCGAGCTCGGTCAGATAGGTCTTGATCGCCCGGTTCAACCGGTCGAGCACGTCGTCGAGCCCTTTTGTCGTCGCGACCTGTTTGCGGTCGCCGTGGTCGATCGCGTCGAGCGCGCCGCGCAGCATCGCCTGCAGCACGTCGGCCATGCGCAGCCCCTCGCGCGCCGCGTCCGCGAGGGCGATGGCAGGGGTCTCGCGCGCGGCATTGTTGAGGTAGACCGGCTGCGACGGGTCGGCCGCCGCCGCGCGCGCCGGCAGCATCCGCACCAGCAGGCCCGCGAACGGGCGCAGCAGCGGCAGAAAAATCGCGGCGATCACAAGGTTGAACAGCGTGTGGAAGTCGGCGACGGCCCGCGCGGCGTCGGGTTCGACCGTGACCAGCCACGGCCCGATCCAACCGAGCAGCGCCAGCCCGAGGACGACACCGACGGCCCGATTCAACAGGTTGCCGATCGGAACGCGCTTTGCCCTCGGGTCGCCGCCCGGCGCCCCTTCGAGCAGCGGGTTGAGCGCGGAGCCGAGATTGGCGCCCAGCACCAGCGCAAAGGCCGCGTGCGGCGGCACCACCCCTTGCGCCGCGAGCGACATCGTCAGCAGCACGGTCGCGACGCTCGAGTGCGCGGCCCAGGTCATCGCCGCGGCGATGATCACGTCGATGATCGGCTGCGTCGCGATCGCGCCCATCAGGAGACGCAGGCTCGGCACGTCCTCGTAGGGCGTCAGCAGCGCCAAGAGCTGCTCCAGCGCGAACAGCATCAGCCCGAGCCCGATCGCAACCCGGCCGAGGTCGCGCGTGCGGCTGGCAAAGCTGCGCCGGAACAGGACGACGCCGACCAGCACAAAGAGCGGCGCCACCCGGCCGATGTCGAACGACAAGAGCTGCACGATCAGGGTCGTGCCGACGTTGGCGCCGAGCATGACCGCAAGCGCCGGCACGAGGTCGACCAGCCCGCCGGCGGCAAAGCTCGACACCATCAGCCCGGTCGCGGTGCTGCTTTGCAGCACTGCGGTCACGCCGAGCCCGGCGAGGAAAGCCGAAAACCGGCCGCGCAGGGTGCGGCTCAGAAACCGGCGCAAATGCGGTCCGAACGCCCGCTGCACGCCGCTCTGCACCATGTGCACGCCCCACAGCAGCAGGGCGACCGAGCCGGCAAGGTCGACCAAAGTCAGGGTGGTGTCCATTGCGCCCTCCCGCAGCCCTTTGGGAGCACCCGTGCGTGGGACGACAAACAGCACCCGCGACCGGGAAGTTCAAGACCGAAATCGAACGAAAAATTGTGGGCGGGGCCAAGCCGGCGATTGATCAGCGGCGATTTGCGCCCCATAAAGGGCCGGGTGAACACAGCCTTCAAGAGCGGTGGCAGCCACGGACCAAGTACTTCACCAAGCCGGCGTCATTGCGTACCGCATCCTGGACGGCAAGGTGCAGGTCTTGCTGATGACCTCGCGCGACACCGGCCGGTGGATCATCCCAAAGGGAAACGTCGGCTCCGGCTCGACCCCGGCGCAGACCGCGCAACAGGAGGCGTACGAGGAAGCCGGGGTCAGGGGCACCATCGCCGGCTCGATCCCGCTCGGCTTTTACACCTATTTCAAGCGACTGGAATCAGGCAAGACCCGCGCAGCGACCGTTGAGGTCTACCTGCTCCGGGTCGAGCAGCGGCTGAAGAAATGGCCGGAGCGGGGCGAGCGAAAGCTCGCCTGGATGTCGGCGAAAAAGGCGCTCCGCTTGGTTCAGGAGCCTGGCGTGGTGCCGCTGCTGCTGCGCCTGATGGAACTCGAGCACAGGCTAGCGAAACCGCGGCGAAGCGCGCGCCTTAAATCGCCCGCCGTGGTGCCCGCCTGACCGCCGCGACCGGCTGCGCCAAGCACGTTACCGGTTCAGGCGGGCACTGGTACGGGCGGGCGCCGTTGCCGCGCACAGACGAGTGCACACCTTGCGGGCCACAAAAAAAGCAGGCACTGAGCCCAGGACGAGAGCGGCGGATGGGGTCCCCGGCGAGTGCCGAAATCGCAGCGGCACCCGCCCGATTGAGCCGCGAACTTCACACGCCCTCAGGCTCCATTCGGCTCTCACGTTTGGAAGCCAGAATAACCAATCGCCGCGTAGCGTGGTGCCGCCGAACCACACCACCGGTTTGAAGGCTGATGGGACGGCACGGCGACAACGGCCAGAGGCTTCGTGCCCGGTCGGCCACCGCCTCACACGGCTTCAATGACGTAGAACTGGTCGCCATCGTCGACCGGCAGGCCCTCGCCGCCCTTG
>DATMLF010000041.1:0-16325 GCA_035570595.1 Allostellaceae bacterium | reverse complement strand
CGCGAGCAGGAGCCCGACGGCAGCTGGTTCGGCCGCTGGGGGACCAATTACATCTACGGCACGTGGTCGGCGTTGGCGGCGCTGAACGCCGCCGGTCTCGACCCCGCCGCACCCGAGATACGGCGTGCGGTCGATTGGCTGTGCGCCCGGCAGCGTCCGGACGGTGGCTGGGGGGAGAACGAGGAGTCCTACTGGGCGGGTGTGCCGCATGGCGAGGCGCCGTTCAGCACGGCCTCGCAGACCGCCTGGGCGCTTCTCGGGCTGATGGCGGCCGGCGAAGCCGCAAACCCCGCGACGGCGCGCGGCATCGCCTATCTGATCCGAGCCCAACAGCCGGACGGCAGCTGGGAGGAGCCGTGGTTCACCGCCGTCGGGTTTCCGCGCGTGTTCTTTCTGCGCTACCACGGCTACCGCGCCTATTTCCCGTTGTGGGCTCTCGCCCGCTACCGACGGTTGATGAGGGCAAACCAGCGCCGCGTGCCGTTCGGTCTTTGACCTGCGACGATTGTTGACGCCCTGAGCTGTAGCGGGCTTCGCCGAAAACGGGTAGAACTCGGGGGTGGCTGGGAAACGGCCGTCGCGTCACGCTGCGGCGATCGTCCGACTGATACGCGTCCCCGCCGACCCAAGCGCGGGGAAGCACGTCATGCCGACATTTCCGACAACGGTGCTGTGCACCTCCGGGCTTGCGGCCGAAGCAAGGATCGCGCGCGCCGCCGGGTTCTCGACCGTGGTCGGGGGCGGCGACCGCAACCGCACCGCGGCACTCGTCGAAAGCGCCGTCGGGGAAACAAAGTGCCTGGTCAGCTTTGGCATCGCCGGGGCGCTGGCACCGGAGCTACGCGCCGGCGATGTCGTGGTTTCCACCGAGGTCGTCTCGGAAGCCGGGCGCTGGCGGGCCGACGACCTCTTCCGGACCCGTGTCGCGAGGTTGGCGCGCGAGGTCGGCGCCGTCGAGGGGTCGGTCTACGGGGCCCGGCGCATCATCGCGACCTCGTCCGAAAAGCGGGAAACCCGCGAAGCGACCGGTGCGCTCGCCGTCGATCTCGAAAGCGATGTTGTCGCCCGGATTGCCGCCTCGGCCGGCATCCCGTTCGTCGTCGTCCGCACGATTGCCGATTCGGTTTACCGCGAGCTGCCCCCGGCGGCATTGATCCCGCTTGCCCAAAACGGCACGCCAAAGCTGGCGCGGGTGTTGGCGTCGGTGGTCCGCCGGCCGCGGCAGGTCGCGGCGCTGGTCGGGCTCGCGCGCGAGACCCGCACCGCGCTCGCGGCGCTGGCGCTACCCGCGCGCGCCCTGCACGGGCTTGTCGCGCCCGCCTAGCCGCGCCATCGCCTCGGCCACGTGCCGGGAGAGCACGTATTCGGCCGGCCGCTGGCGGTCGAGCGGAATTTCCGGCGCCATCTCGCCGGTGGTGCGCACGCCGCGCACTGCCGATGTCAGTGCCTTTAGCGGATGGCGCACCGAGTCGACGACGGCGGTGGCCTCATAGCCGCTGTGGACCATGCAGTCGGCGCATTTTTCGTAATTCCCGGTGCCGTACGACGCCCAGTCGGTCTCTTCCATCAATTCCTTGAACGTCTTGGCATAGCCTTCGCCAAGCAGGTAGCACGGCCGCTGCCAGCCAAACACGTTGCGCGTCGGATTGCCCCACGGCGTGCAGTGGTAGGTCTCGTTGCCGGCCAGGAAATCGAGAAACAGACTCGATTGGTTGAACGACCAGCGGCTGCGCTGACGGGCGAAAATGCCGCGAAACAGCTCCTTGGTGCGGCGGCGATTGAGAAAATGGTCCTGGTCGGGGGCGCGCTCGTAGGCGTAGCCCGGCGACACGGTGATCCCGTCGATGCCGATCGCCGTCACCGCGTCGAAAAACCGTGCGACGCGCTCGGGCTGCGCCGTGTCAAACAATGTCGCGTTGATGTTGACGCGAAAGCCGCGCTGCTTGGCGAGCGCGATCGCCGCGACCGCGCGGTCGTAGACGCCCTCCTGGCAGACGGTGCGGTCGTGCTCCTCGCGGTCGCCGTCGAGATGCACGGTCCAGGCAAAATTCGGATGCGGCTCGATCTGGTCCAGCTTCTTCTCGAGCAGCAGCGCGTTCGTGCACAGGTAGACGAACTTTTTGCGGCCGAGGATGCCGCGGGCAATGTCGCCGATGTCGCGGTGCAACAGCGGCTCGCCGCCGGCCAGCACGACGATCGGCGCGCCGCATTCGTCGACCGCCTCCAAACACTCGGCGACGCTGAGGCGCTGGTTCAGGATCGCGTCGGGGTAGTCGATCTTGCCGCAGCCCGCGCAGGCGAGATTGCAGCGAAACAGCGGCTCGAGCATCAGCACCAGCGGATAGCGCTCGACGCCGCGCATATGACGCCCGAGCACATAAGCCCCGACGCGAATGGTTTGGCGCAATGGGATGGCCACAGGATACCCTCACAAAAAATTTGAAAGGTCGCGCCGCGCTCAGCCTGCGGCGTCGTCGGCGAGCTGCGCCGGCATGCGGAAGCGCACGTTTTCGGTGACGCCCGGCAACTCCTCGAGCTCGATCTCGGTCAGGTCGCGCAGCCGGTCGATCAGCGCCTCGACAAGCTCGGCCGGCGCCGAGGCACCGGCGGTGATGCCGACCGCCGCCGCACCCCTGAGCCAGCTCTCGTCGAGCGCGGCGGCGTCTTCGATCAAGTAGCTCGGCACCCCGCTTTCGGCGGCGATTTCGCGCAGCCGATTCGAATTCGAGCTGTTGGGGGCGCCGACGACCAGCACGACATCGACGCGCCTGGCAAGCTCGCGCGCGGCGCGCTGGCGGTTTTGCGTCGCATAGCAGATGTCCTTGGTGTCGGGTCCGACAATCGACGGGAACCGCTCCTTCAGCGCTTCGATCACGGCGCGCGTGTCATCGACGCTGAGCGTCGTTTGCGTGATGAAGGCGAGCTTGTCCGGGTCGGAAACCCGCAGGCGAGCCACTTCCGCCGGGGTCGAGATCAGATGAACCCGGCCGACGATTCGGCCCATCGTGCCGACGATCTCGGGATGGCCGGCATGCCCGATCAGGATGATCTCGCGGTCCTGGTTGGCATATCGCTGGCCTTCGATGTGGACTTTCGAGACCAGCGGGCAAGTGGCGTCGATAACCGGCAGCCCGCGGGCGCCGGCGCGCTCCTCGATGGCGCTGGCGACACCGTGGGCGCTGAAGATCGTGACGCTGCCGGGGGGGACCTCGTCGATCTCGTCGACGAAATGTGCGCCCTTTGCGCGCAGCCGCTCGACAACGTGGCGGTTGTGGACGATTTCATGGCGCACGTAGATCGGCGGGCCGTATTTATCGAGGGCGCGCTCGACGATCTCAATCGCCCGTTCGACCCCGGCACAGAAACCTCGCGGCTGAGCTAGCACGACCCGCATGATCTCGCCTCGCCTCCCGATAGCAGGCCCCGCCCGCCGACACGCCCGATTATATGTGGGCGCTGTCGCGCCGCCACAAACTGCCCCGGCTTGCCACCTGACGCGCCTCCACGGGCTCTCCGTTGGGAACGCCCGCGGGCATCATCCGTTTCCCGGCACGGCTGCGGAGCGGAGCGGATGACCCTCTCATCGCCGATCGTCGTTGTGCTTGTGATCGGCTGGCTGTGCCTGGTCGGCCAGATGCTCGCTGCGTTGCGTTTTGCCCGCCGGCCGCTGCCGGCCGCAGTTCGGCCGGCCGCCGTCTCCGTCCTGAAGCCGCTGCACGGCGCCGAGCCGGGGCTCTATGAAAATCTTCGCTCCTTTGTCGAACAGGATTACCCGGCGGTTCAGATCGTGCTCGGGGTCAACCACCCGCAAGACGGGGCGCTCGACGCCGCCCGCGCGTTGATCCGCGACTTTCCCGGCGATGACGTCGCGCTCGTCGTCGACCGCCGCATCCGCGGCAGCAACCAGAAGGTCGCGAACCTCGAAAACATGTTGGCGGCGGCCCGCCACGACACGCTGGTGCTGGCCGACAGCGACATGCGCGTCAATCCCCGCTATCTCGCCGCGGTGGCCGCACCGCTCGCCGATTCGCGTGTCGGGGTCGTCACCTGCCTCTACAAAGGCGCCTCGACCGGCGGGTTTTGGTCGGACCTCGGCGCCTTGCAGATCAATTTCAGTTTTCTGACAAACGCGCTGCTGGGCGACGCGCTCGGCATCGGTCGCGGCTGCTTTGGCGCCACGATCGCGCTCCGCCGTGCGACGCTCCGCCGCATCGGCGGGTTTGCCCGGGTTCGCGACGAGCTCGCCGACGACCAGCGAATCGGCGATGCGGTGCGGGCGCAAGGGCTTGCCGTCGTACTGTCGCCCTATCTTGTCGAGGCGCAGGTGTGGGAGCCGTCGCTCGCCGCGCTGTGGCGCCATGAGCTGCGCTGGGCGCGCACCGTGCGCGGGATCGCCCCGATCGGGTTCGCCGGCTCGGCCGCGACGCATCCGCTGGCGATAGCGCTGCTCGCCGCCATCATCGCCGGGTTTGGCTCGATCGCCGGCATATTACTGGCGGCGACGTGCGTGCTGCGTTGGGCGGCGGCCGGGGCCCTCGCACGCGCCCTCGGCCTGCCGGTCAGACGACTCTGGCTGTTGCCGTTGCGCGACGTCTTGTCCTTTGCCGTGTTTGTCGCCAGCTTCTTCGGACGGCGGGTCTCCTGGCGGGATCAGAACCTGCATGTCGAGCCGAATGGCCGCATGACCGTCGTCGACGGAGAAAAGGCGCTCTGATGAAGACCTTGTTTCTGCACCCGCCGTCCTTCGACGGCTTTGACGGGGGCGCCGGATCGCGCTACCAGGCGCGGCGCGAAATCCGCTCGTTCTGGTATCCGACCTGGCTCGCACAGCCGGCGGCATTGGTTCCCGGCAGCCGGCTTGTCGACGCGCCGCCGGCCCGCATGAAGCTCGCCGACATCCTGCCGCTCGCCACCGGGTACGAGCTCGTCGTGCTGCACACCTCGAGCCCATCCTTCCCGTCCGACGCGAAGGTCGCCGCGGCGCTCAAGGACGCCAACCCGCGGCTCAAGATCGGCATGGTCGGCGCCAAGGTCGCGGTCGAGCCCGAGGAAAGCCTGAACGCGGCGCCGGCGCTCGACTTTGTCGCCCGCGAGGAATTCGACTTCACGATCAAGGAAGTGGCCGAGGGCCGCGGCTTCGACGCGGTCGACGGCCTCAGCTATCGCGCGCCGAACGGCGGGATCAGCCACAACCGCGACCGCGCCGTGCTCGAGGACATGGACCAGCTGCCCTTTGTTAGCGCGGTTTACAAGCGCGACCTCAGGGTCGAGGACTACTTCATCGGCTATCTGCTGCACCCCTACCTGTCGCTCTACACCGGGCGCGGCTGCCGTTCGAAATGCACCTTCTGCCTGTGGCCGCAAACGGTCGGCGGGCATCGCTACCGGGTGCGCAGCGTCGCTCACGTGATCGAGGAGATCCGGCTCGCCAAGGCCTGGTTCCCGCAAGTCAAGGAGTTCTTTTTCGACGACGACACCTTTACCGACGACCGGCCGCGCGCCGAGGCGATCGCCCGCGAGCTGGGCCGGCTTGGCGTCACCTGGTCGTGCAACGCCAAGGCGAACGTGCCGCGCGCCACGCTCGAGGTGTTGCGCGACAACGGACTGCGGTTGCTGCTCGTCGGTTACGAAACCGGCAACCAGCAGATCCTCAACAACATCAAAAAGGGGATGCGGGTCGATATCGCCCGCCGCTTCACCAAGGATTGCCACGAACTCGGCATCACGATCCACGGCACCTTCATCCTCGGGCTGCCCGGCGAAACGCGGGAGACGATCGAGGAGACGATCCGATTTGCCGGCGAGATCAACCCGCACACGATCCAGGTGTCGCTGGCCGCCCCCTATCCCGGCACTTACCTGCACCGCCAGGCGGTCGAGAACGGCTGGCTCGACACCTCGCATGCCGAGCTGATCGACGAGCGCGGGGTGCAGATCGCGCCACTGCACTACCCGCATTTGTCGCACACCGAGATTTTCGACTCGCTCGAAACCTTCTACAAACGCTTTTACTTCCGCCGGCAAAAAATCGCCTCGCTCGTCGCCGAGATGATCAAGAGCCCGCAAATGATGCGTCGCCGGCTGCGCGAGGGCGTCGAGTTTTTCCAGTTCCTTCGCAGCCGCGAGATGGCCGGCTGACATAAAGCGGCCCTCCCCAAGTCGCCAACCTCCGCCGCGGCGAAATCGCGCTCTTTGATCGCGGCATCCGGATATCGCGCTCCGCGCCAGTCGTTAAGCCAAGCGGACGGGCGGATGCCTCGGCCGTGGTCTGTGACTGGAGGAGCGGCGGATGAAAGTCGGAATTGTCGGTGCCGGCGCCGTTGGAGCGGCCTGCCTGACGGCGCTGGTCGGGCGCGGCTGCGCGCGCGAGATCGTCGTCGTAAACCGCAACCGCAAGCGGGCTCACGGTCTGGTGACCGACGTCCAGTACGGCGCCGTGCTGGCGCCGGCCGTGGAATTGCGCGACGGCGACTACGCCGATCTCGAAGGTGCGGCCCTCGTGATGATCACCGCGGGCGTCAACGAGAAATCCGGCGGCGCCACCGACCGCAACGACCCCGCCGGCCGGCTGCGGCTGCTCGACAGCAATGTCGAGGCCTACAAGGAGATTGTGCCCCGGCTGCACGCCGCGGCTCCGCGGGCGCTCGTACTCGTCGTCACCGATCCTCCCGACCCGCTCGCCGACGCGGTGCGCCTATTGGGCCATGATCGGGTTCTCAGCACCGGGACCTATCTCGACAGCCTGCGCTTCCGCCTGCACCTGGCGCGCCGGCTCGGCGTCAGGCCGGCCGATGTCGAGGCGCAGATATTGGGCGAGCACGGCACCTCGGAGGTGTTTGTGTGGTCGTCGGCCCGCGTCGCGGGGGCGCCGGTGCTCGCGGTGCTGGCGAATTCCGACCGGGACCGCGAAAAGCTCCTCGACGACGTCGAGCGCGAGGTCCGGTTCGCGAACATCGCGATTATCGAAGGCATCGGCGCCAGCCAGCACGGCATCGGCATGGTCTCGGCGCGCATCGCGGAGATCATTCTGCGCGACGAGCGGGCGCTGATCCCGGTCGGCGCTTACCACCAGCGATACGGCGGGACGCTGTCGCTGCCGACCATTCTCGGTCGGGACGGGCCGCTGCGCATTGTCGAGCCCGAGATGACGGCCGACGAGCGCATGAAGCTGGAGCGCAGCGCCGAAACCTTGAGGGCGGCGGTCGCGCAAATCAAGCTTTGAAGCCGGTGTCGCGACCGGACGTAGTCGGAATTTCCAAGAGTCTCTTCGCTCAGGCTCGGCGCGATCTCAAAGGCTGCGTCCGTAGCTCTTGAATGTTACGACCGTAACATTACATTGCAGCCATGGAAGCGACCGCATGGCTACTGATCACCTATAAGGTGCCGCCGGAGCCGGCCTCGAAACGGGTCGCGATGTGGCGTCGGCTGAAGGGTATGGGCGCCGTCTACCTGCAAAACGGGGTTTGTCTGCTGCCCAAGACCGACGACCATGCGCGACGGCTCAAGATGATCGAGAACGACATCGCGCTGATGGGCGGCGACGCGGTCATCCTGGAGACTGTAGCGCTCGATCGCGGGCAGGAGGACAAGGTCGTCGCCCGCTTCAAGGCCGACCGCGACGACGCCTACCGCGAGTTCATCGACAAGTGCGACGATTTCGAAGCCGAGCTCGCCAAGGAGACCGCGATCCGGCATTTCACCTATGCCGAGCTCGAGGAAAACGACCTCGACCTGAAAAAGCTGCAAGGCTGGCTCGAAAAGATAAAAAAGCTCGACTTTTACGGCGGCAGCCTCGCCGTCGAAGCAGCGCGGCGGCTGCAGGGCTGCGAAAGCCTGCTCGACGAATACGCGCAGCAGGTTTTTGACGCGCATGACGAGAACCGCTGATTTCTTTTCGGAACAATCCCTTGTGACGCGGAGGACGCAATGCTGATGTGGTCGACCGCAGCACCGGCTGTTGGCGCCGCCTTTGTCGCCTCGCTTGTCGAGGTCGTCGAAGCCTTCACGATCGTGCTCGCCGCCGCGTCGTTGCGCGGCTGGCGTCCGGCGGCGCTGGGCGCCGCGGCCGGGCTTGGCGTGCTGGCCGTGCTCGTGGCGGCACTCGGTCCGCTCCTCGACCGTGTCCCGATCGGCGCGTTGCAGCTTGCGATCGGGGTTCTGCTGCTGCTGTTCGGGATGGGCTGGCTGCGCAAGGCCGCGCTGCGTGCCGCCGGGGTCATCCCGCTGCATGACGAGGAGGCGATCTACACCGCCGAAATGGCGCAGCTGGCCGAGGCCGAGCAAGCGCGCGAGCAGATGCTGCGGCGGCAGCGCAACCTCGGCTGGGCCGCCGGCGTCACCGCGCTGAAGGCGGTGCTGCTCGAAGGCCTGGAGGTGGTCTTTATCGTCATCGCCGTGAGCGCCGGGCGTGGGCTGTTGTGGCCGGCGAGCCTTGGTGCGGCTGCCGCGTGCGTCATTGTTCTCGCCGCCGGCGCCGTCGTCCACCGGCCGCTCTCGCGGGTCCCGGAGAACACGCTGAAGTTCGGCGTCGGCGTCATGCTGTCCGCCTTTGGCGTGTTCTGGACCGGCGAAGGGCTGGGAATCCCGTGGCCCGGCCAGGATCTGGCCCTGCTCGGGTTTGTCGCGCTGTTCTTCGTCGCAGGCCTCGTCGCAACGATCGTCGCCCGCCGGACCGGCCTGGAGTTCGCGCAATGACAATGCTGAAAGAGATCGCGGTCGAGCTGATCGGCATGTTTGTCGCCGAGAAATGGCTGACGATCGGGGTTCTGGCCATCATCGCCGCCGCCGGAACGGCGGTGCGCCTCGCCGGCCTCGCCCCGCTCGCCGGCGGCTTCGTGCTGCTTTTCGGCTGCCTTGGCCTTCTCGTCGAGAGCGTCTGGCGTTATGCGAGAGCTGGTGCTCGCTAGCGGCGGGCGTCGGCCCGTCTCGCCCAGCCGTTCGGAACCGCGTGCGGGAGCCGGCGCGTGAAGCGCGTGATCTTCTGCGCCGACGACTTCGGGCTCGACCCGGCGGTCAACGCCGCCGTCGAGGAGGCGCACCGGCACGGCGTCTTGTCGACCGCGAGCCTGATGGTCGGCGCACCCGCGGCGGCCGACGCCGTCGCGCGCGCCCGCCGGCTGCCGAATTTGCACGTCGGGCTGCACCTTGTGCTGGTCGACGGGCACGCGCTGTCGCCGGCCGTCGAAGTGGCCGGGCTGGTCAACGGCGCCGGCCGGTTCGACCCTAACATGGCGCGTGCGGGCGTGCGGTTTTTTTTCGATCCCCGCAGCCGACGCGCGCTGGCGCGCGAGATCCGCGCCCAGTTCAAGGCGTTCCACGCGACGGGGCTCAGGCTCGACCACGTAAATGCCCACAAGCATTTCCAGCTTCACCCGACCGTCGCGCGGCTGATCGTCCGGATCGGCGCCGAGTTTGGCATGAAGGCGATGCGGGTTCCGGCCGAGCCGGCCACGGCATTGCGCGCCGCCTACCCGGACGAGCGCGTCCCGGCGCTGCTCTACCGCCCGTGGGTCGAGCGGCTGCGGCGCCATTTCCGCCGTGCCGGCCTCGCGGTCAACGACCACGTTTTCGGTCTGCGGTGGAGCGGCAACATGGACGAGAAGCGGTTGCTGCGGCTACTGCCCTTCCTGCCCGAGGGGGTCAGCGAAATCTATTTTCATCCGGCGACCCGGCAAACCCCGGCGCTCGCCGCGGCAATGCCCGGCTATCGGCATGCCGACGAGCTCGCGGCCCTGCTGAGCCCGGCGGTTCGCCGGCAGGTCGAGATGCTCGGCCTAACCCTGACGAGCTATTCCGATTTGCCCGCTTGAGCGCATCGCACGCCTCGCCGGCACCGGCCTTTACAGTTTTTCAACTTTTCTCGGGCGCAATTGGCCGATGCCGCATGGCTGCCGCGTCCGAAACTGTGTCAAAGCCTAAGGAGCAATCGAGCCATGCGCATCCTGGCGCCAGCAAGGACGGCCGCTCCATTGGGACGGGAAAAAGGCGGCTCGCATGGACCAATGCCGCGAAATCTCCGATGTGAAGACATAAAGAGGTCATGCTTTCGGATGATGCTGCGTAGAACAGGGAAGATGGAGGGACACATGGACGGGCGCTTCGACTGCTGCCGCTACCAGCCGACACTCGACGACCTGCTCGCCGACGAGGTCATGGAGCCCGTGTTGCGCAGCGCCGGGCTCGACCAGCACGGGCTGCGGGAGATGATGGTTGAAACCGCACGGCGGATCGACGACCGCGACCGCCGCGACGCCACGGCCGACGCCGAGGAATAGTCAGCCTGCGAGCATCGGGATCTCGAGCCTGACGCGCAGGCCGGGCCGGTTGTCGAGTAGCGAGACGGTGCCGTGATGGCGGTGCGCGACGGCGCGGACGAGGCTGAGCCCGAGCCCGTTCCCGGGCGTGCTGCGGCTCGGCTCGAGCCGGACAAACCGGTCGAACACGCTCTCGCGGTCGGCTTCCGGGATTCCCGGCCCGCGGTCGGCCACTTCGAGCACCGCCTGCTCGCCGTGGCGGAGCACCCGGACCTCCAACTCCCCGCCGCCGGCATATTTCCCGGCATATTTCAGCGCGTTGTCGAGGAGGTTGGCGAGCGCCTGGGACAACAGGTGCCGGTCGCCGCGGATCGCGACGCCGGGCTCGATCGCCAGGATCAGTGAAAATCTCTTCTCCTCGGCCACCGGCTCGTAGAATTCGGCGGCCGAGCGCGCCACCTCGCCGAGATCGAGCACTTCGGCTCCGTCCCGGCCGGCGCCCGCTTCGGCCTCGGCGATCCGCAACAGCGCGTTAAAGGTCGCGAGCATTCGGTCGGCCTCGTCGATCGCGGCGCGGATCGCCTCGCTCTGGGCGCCGGGGTCGGCGGGGCCGATCAGCGCCAGCTCCAGCCGCGCGCGCAACCGCGACAGCGGCGTCTTCAAATCGTGGGCGACGTCGTCGGTGACCTCGCGCATCGCCGTCATCAACCGCTCGATCTGGTCGAGCATCCCGTTGAGATTGGCGGCAAGCAGGTCGAACTCGTCGCTCGTCCCGTCGATCGGCACCCTTTCCGACAGGTTGCCGGCCATCACCCGCGCGCTGGTGCGGTTGACCAATTCGACCCGGCGCAACAGGTTGCGGCTCATCGCCGCCCCGCCGAGCAGCCCGACGCCGAGCGCCACCAGCCCCGACCACAGGAGGGTCAGCTTGACCCGGTTGCGGAACGCCGCCGCGTCGCTGATGTCGCGGCCGACCAGCAGGCGATAGCCGCCGGGCATGATGATCAGGCTGGCGCGCGCCGGGTGGGTCGCGAGCTGGCCGTGCACCTTGGTCTCGACGTTGAAGGACAGCCAGCCGCTGCGCGCCGGCACACCCTGCGGCCAGCCGGCGATGTTGCCGGCGAGCGGCCGACCGTCGGGGGCGGTCACGAGGTACAGCATCGCGTCGCCCGGGTCGCCGGCGCTGCGCGCCGCGACGATCTGCACAAGCCCGCTCAACCCGCGCTGGGCATATTGCTCGGCGAGCCCGGTGATTTCGGCGTCAAGCGTCGCCTCGGTCTGGTGCTCGACGAAATTGGCGCTCGTCCAGTAGACAAAAAGCAGGACGCTCAACACCGAGGCCGCGAACACCAGGAAGTACAATGCGGCCAGCCGGAACGCATGGGTCCGCACCAGCCGCCGCTGCTGCTCGAACGGGCGCCGCGGCCGCGGCGCCGGGCGCGCGGCGGGGAGAAGCAGCCGCTCCGCGACCATGCCTTTTGCCGCCGGCTATTCCGGCGCGCGCAGGCAATAGCCGGCGCCGCGCACCGTGTGCAGCAGCGGCCGCTCGAAATTCTTGTCGATCTTCTGGCGCAGCCGGCTCACATGCACGTCGACCACATTGGTCTGCGGGTCGAAGTGATAGTCCCAAACATGCTCGAGCAGCATCGTGCGGGTGACGACATGCCCCGAGTTGCGCATCAGGTATTCGAGCAGGCGAAATTCGCGCGGCAATATGTCGATCGCCTTGCCGCGGCGCTTGACGGTGCGGGTCAACAGGTCGAGCTCGAGGTCGGCGACCCGCAACGTCGTCGTTTGCGGCAGCGCCGCACCGCGGCGCAGCAACGCCTCGATCCGAGCAAGCAGCTCGCTGAACGCGAACGGCTTGACGAGGTAGTCGTCGCCGCCGGCGCGCAGACCCTTGACGCGGTCGTCGACGCTGCCGAGGGCGCTCAGGATCAATGCGGGGGTGCGGATTTCGGCGGCGCGCAACGCCCCCACCACGGCGAGCCCGTCCATCCCCGGCAGCATTCGGTCGAGCACGATCGCGTCATAGCCCCCCGAGCTCGCCAGAAACAGCCCATCGCGGCCGTCGCCGGCGCGATCGACGGTATAACCGCTTTCGCCGAGCCCCTTCTGCAGATAGGAGGCGGTTTCGCGATCGTCTTCGACGACGAGAAGCTTCATGTCCCCCCAGCGGGCAGATGGCAAGCGCCGCGCCGTCGCGTGGTGAGCCGCCACGGCCGGTTCTTGCGCTTCAATTGGTGCGCGGGCGGGCGGCTCACAAGCAGCCCGCCCGCGCAGTCCGCAACCACCACGGCTGTGCGGCTGTTGACACCGGTGGGATCGACAATTTCGAGAAAACCCTGGCATGCCCGATTTGAACCGGCTGCGGCCGCGGCCGTCGCATTTGATCGTTCATCGCGGCCATGCCGTTGTGATCGCCGATTTGGAGGGCTTCATCGGAGGCGGTGTCGAGGGGTTTTACTACCGCCAGACCCGATTTCTGTCGAAGATGCGCTTTGCGGTCGACGGCCGTCCGCCGGTCGGCGTTTGCGCGGTCGCCGTCTCGACCCATTCGTCGATCGCGTACTATCTGGCGCCCTCGCCGGCGGGCGACCGTGCCGGCCCGGAGCCCGAGCGCGAGCATGGCGGCGGCGAGATTGTCCGCCACGGCATCGAAATCCAGGTCAATCAAAGCATCGGCGGGACCCTGCGCCACGAGATCGTCGCGACCAACCATGCGCTGGCCCCGGCCACGGTTACGCTGCGCTGGGCGCTCGCTGCCGACTTCGCGGACCGGAACGAAGCGGAGCAGGGGGTCCGCCAGCAGGATGCCCCGGTCAACCGCGAATGGCGCCCCGGCCGCGACGGCGGCATTCTCGCTTTGCGCTATTGTCATCCCCAACTTCGCCACGCCGCCGAGATCCGCTTTTCCGGGCCCGGCAGCTGGAACGCCGACGAGACCAGCGTCGCGTGCCGGCTGGCGTTGTCGCCACGAGAGCCGGTCGCTCTCGCCATCGAGGCGGTCCCGGTGTTTTCCGGCGAACCGGTCGCGGCGTCGCATGGCGCGAACTGCCTGGATGCGCCGGAGGCCGCCGCCGGCCCGCGGATGACGACGCCAAACGCGGTCGTGCAGCGCGCCTGGGACCGCGCGGTCGCGGACCTCGCCGGGCTTGCGCTCTTCGACGGCGAGGGCGACGAGCGGCGCACCCCGGCCGCCGGCGTGCCGAGCTACGTGGCGCTATTCGGCCGCGACACGCTGATGACCGCGTTCCAGGCGAGCCTGTTGTCTCCGGCGATGCTGCGCGGCACGCTCAGCCTCCTCGCCAAGTGGAACGCCGACAAGTACGACGACCGCTTTGACGAGGAGCCGGGCCGCGTCATCCACCAACGCCAGCTCGGCCCGTTGTCGTTGCTCGAAAAGAACCCGTTTCTTCACTATTACGGCGATTACTCGGCGCCCGGACTATTTCTTGTCGATGTGGCGTGGCATCTGGCGGTGACCGGCGAGCGGGAATTTTTCCTCGGGATGCGCGACAAGATGCTCGCGACTCTCGAATGGATGGACCGCGACGGCGACCGCGACCATGACGGCTTTTACGAATATGCGACAAAGGCCGGGTCGTGGGGCGAGAAGAACCAGGGATGGAAGGATTCGGGCGAGGCGATCCTTTACGAAGACGGCCGCATGGTCGAAAACCCGATCGCGCTTGTCGAGATACAGGGGTGCTATTACGCGGCAAAGCAGCTCCTCGGCCTCGCCTTCGCCTCGATCGGCGACAACCGCCGGGCTGCGGACTTGCTCGCTCAAGCCGAACAATTGAAGAAGCGCTTCAACGAGACCTTCTGGATGCCGGAGGAGCGGTATTTCGGGCTAGCCCTCGACCCCGCGAAAAACCTGGTCAAGACGATCGCGTCGGACCCCGGCCAGTGCCTCGCCTATGGGATCGTCGATGACGACAAGGCGCAAGCGGTCGCCGATCGGCTGATGACGCCCGAGCTGTTCGGCGGCTGGGGCGTGCGCACCCTGTCGGCGCGCCACCCGGCGTTCAACCCGTTCGCCTACCATCTCGGGTCGGTGTGGCCCGCGTCCAACGCGCTGATCGGGTTCGGCCTGAAGCGCTACGGCTTCGATGCGCACCTGCACCGGCTGGCGAAGGCGATGTTCGACGCCAGCCAGCTGTTCGAACACGACCGCCTGCCCGAGGTGTTCGGCGGCCACGAGCGCGACCCCGCACACCCCCATCCCGGGATTTACCCGGGCGCGAACTCCCCGCAGGCGTGGTCGGCCGGCGCCGTTATCCTGCTGGTGGTCGCGATGCTCGGGCTGTTGCCGCTGGCGCCGCGCGACACGCTTATCGTCGACCCCGACCTTCCCGAGTGGCTGCCCGAGCTGACGCTCGCGAACCTCCGGGTCGGCCGGTCGCGCGTCAGCCTGCGGCTTTGGCGCGATGGAGCGGGCCGCACCCACCACCAAGTCACCGAGCAGGAGGGGCCGCTGCGCGTCTACCGCCCGCCCGCGCGATCGAGCAGCACCGACCGCTTCGCCCAGCTCGTCCGCGAGGCCCTGACGAGCTGACGGCAGACCCGGGCAGGGGCCGAAAACGACACCCTGAAACAAGCGCAAACTGCGCGACGAGCATCCGGTGGTGCGAACCTAACAAACGACTCCAATCGCCTCCTATCCGTCGCCCCCGCGCAGGCGGGGGTCCTGAGCCTGCCCCTGGCTCGAACAGGGGGCAGGCCATCGGTGCCCGCCGCCCCTGTTCAAGCCAGGGACAGGCTCTGGGTTCCCGCTTTCGCGGGAATGACGAAGAGGCAGAGAGACGGGTGCTAAGCGTCAGAATAGACCCACTAGTGAGATTAAGGAGAAACGTGCCATTTCGATATGCTCGTCATCCCAACGAAAGTTGGGATCCACTTCACCGTGGATACTGACCTTTGCCGGTAAGGCGATAAAGAGTATAGTGACTTGAATGGAAAATTTCCGATCCACCGTGTTTAGCTGCGCCATTCGAGGGAGCGCGGCTTGACCGGGTTTTCGAACGGACGGTTCTCGGCGCGGGCGCGGCGGTATTCGCGCTTCAGCCGATAGTACCATTTCGCCTGCGTGTCGGCGTCGTCGATCAGCATCAGCGGCGGGCCCCAGCGCAGCCCCTCTTGCTGGCGCTCCATGATCGCGCGGTCCTGGTGCAGAAAGGCGCGCACATAGGGCCGCAGCAACGGTTTCAGCACGCTAAGCCAGGGTGCGGTCCAGTAAATGCAATGGTTGACCTCGGTCGTCGTGTCGTCGACCGGGGTGATCGCGGTCAGGTTGCAAACCGCGTGGCGGCCGGCCCGGATATGCTCGATGCGCACCCCGGGCAGGCGAAAGACGATCTCGGTCTCGGGCATGCCGCCCAAGAGCCGATAGGCGCGCGAATTCGCCGACGGAACATGCCGGGTCATCGTAAAGCCCCACGGCGACGGTGCGAATTCCTTGGTCTTGGCGTGGATCGAATGGCGCGAGCGCCACCACCAGGCACGGTGCACAAAGGGCCCGTGCGCCGGGTCCATCAACCCGACGACGGCATGGTCGACCGCCGCGGCAAAGCGCACGCTCTCGACCAGCCGGGGAACGGCGTCCGCGAACCCGTCGATCTCGGGTATCCCGGGTGCGGCGGCCGGGTCTTCGCCAAAATACACCCAGATGTTGCCTTGCACCTCGCACACTGGGTAGCCGCGGACCCGGACGCGGCCCGGCGTGAACGGCTGGCCCGGCACCAGCGCCGGGATCGCGGTGCACCGGCCATCGAGGTCGAAGCGCCAGCCGTGATAGCAGCACTCGATTTGGCGCCCGTCGAAACTGCCCGCGCTCAGCGGCATGCCGCGGTGCGGGCAGATGTCGCGGAGCGCGAACACAGCACCAGCGGCGTCGCGGCCGATCACCAGCGGCTCGCCCAGCATGAGCTTGGGCAGCATCGCCCGCGGTTTGAGCCGCGCCCCGGGAAGCGCGAAATACCACGCCTCGCGCAACAGCGCTGCGTTGCCGTCCACCCCGTCCCCCGAAGATATCTGTTGCCGCCCGAGTCCCACCGGCGTGAGAGTCGC
>DATMLF010000040.1:0-27086 GCA_035570595.1 Allostellaceae bacterium | reverse complement strand
TTACGGTGACAGTTTACTCAAAGCACTCGCGGGTCCGGTAATCCCTTTCGCCTCAGCAACAAGGGCTGCGCCAGCGACAGCGCGGCCCTGTTGCGCGAAGGCGTCAGAAGATTAGCTGTGCCAGCGGAAGGCTTGCGGCTTCCTCGCGGAGCCTTGGCTGAGGACGATGTTGACGAGGGCGGGGCCACGGTGGTTCATCGCCTCATCGAGCGCGCCCTTGATGTCTTTCGGGTCCTCGACGAAGAAGCCCTTGCCGCCAAAGGCTTCCATGACCTTGTCGTAGCGGGCGCCGTAGATCAACGTGTTCGGCCGCATGTTGAACATCGGGTTTTCCGGGATCTCCTCCATGCCGGGGCCGATGCCGCCGTTATTCAGGACGACGATCTTGACCGGAAGGTTGTAGCGGCACAGGGTCTCCATCTCCATGCCCGAAAAGCCGATCGCCGAGTCGCCCGAGAGGTGGATGACCGGGCGGTCGGGGTGCACGACCGCGGCGGCGATCGCCTGCCCCAAGCCGAGGCCCATCGTGCCGTAGGTGCCCGCGTTGAGGCAGGCCTTGGCGCTGAACACCGGCAGCATCGTCAGGCCGATGTCCATCGTGCCCGCACCCTCGGCGCTGAGGATCGAGTTCCGCGGCATCCAGGCGGCGATGTCTTTAAAAGCGCGGTAGTAGGTCGCCGGCGCGCTGTCGTCGTCGATCTGCGGCTTGATCTGCGCGGCGTTCTCGGCCGCCTTCTTGGCAATCATCTGCCGCCACGGCGACTCCTTCGGGTGGAACCACTGGCTCCCGCTGAGCGCCTGGTTCAGCTGCTGCATGATCGCCTTGCCGTCGCCGACCAGCGCCACCTCAGTCGCCTTGTTGTGGCCGATCTCCTCGGGCGCGATGTCGAGCTGGATGACCTTCATGTCCTTGGCGTAGCGCGGTGGCTGGCCGAAATGAAAGATCCAGTTGAAGCGCGCGCCCATCAGGAACACGACATCGGCGTTCTGCAACGCCAAGGTGCGGGCGGCCGCGACCGACAACGGGTGGTCATCCGGCATGATTCCCTTGCCCATCGGCGAGCGCAGGAAGGGCACCTGCGTCTTCTCGATAAAGGAGCGCACCTCGCTCTCGGCATTGGCCCAAGCCATTCCCTTGCCGACAAGAACGAGCGGCCGCTCGGCGCGTTCGAGCAGATGCAAGGCCTGCTCGATGTTATCCTGGGGTGCGATCGTGCGCGGCGGATCGGGGGCCTTCTGCACCTGCACGACTTTGTCGAGATCGCATTTGCCGGTGATGATGTTGTCTGGCATGTCGAGGTAGGTGGCGCCCGGCCGGCCGTAGATCGCGTGTCGGGTCGCCATCTCGACATAATAGGGAATGCGCTCGACCGTATCGATCGCATGCGCGAATTTGCAGAACGGCGAGGCGATCACGACCTGGCGCTCTTCCTGGAAGGCGCCCATGCCGCCGCGATAGGTCTCGGAGGCGCCGCCGATCAGGATCATCGGCCAGCAATTCTGCTGCGCGTCGGCGAGCCCGGCGAGACCGTGAACGACGCCCGGCCCGGTTACGACGATGCAGGCGCCGGGCCGCCCGGTCAGATAGCCATAGGCGCGCGCCGCATAGGAGGCGGCCTGCTCGTTGCGCATGCCGATATACGCGACGCCTTCTTTTTGCGCCGCCGCGGCGATTGGGCCGACCGGAAACCCGACGACCCCGAACAAATGGTCTATGCCCTGGTGTTTGAGGCTCCTGGCGATCAGGGTGGCGCCGTCGATCTCAGCCATGTTTCTCTCCCGTGTGGTGGGGCGGACGCCGACCGATGCACAAGACGCCGCCGGGCCCGGTTGTCGAAGAGGTCTGCGCGGCAGAGATTACGCATTTATGGCGCGCCGGGGAAAGGCTTATCCGGCGGCCCGAGCGGCGCTGGGCGGATTTTGCGAAACCCCGGCTGCGGGGTGCCCGCCATCACGACGATGGCGCCCGCACCGCGCGAAACCCCCGCTAATCGGCTCGTTCGAGGACGGCGTTGAAAAGCTCGGTGCGGCGCTCTTCGAGGTTGCGGGCGGAGTTGCGAAACATCGCCCGCCAGTCCGGGCCGAGGATCAGGTGCGTGCCGAGCGGCGGCGCCGCCGTCTCGGTGTTGCGGGTTCGGCGGGCCGCTGCATCCAAAGCTTCCGCGGTCGTGTCCTGCCAGGCGACGACCCGGAACCCGGCGGCTTCGAGCTTCGCCCGCGTCTCGTGTGCCGAGAACAGAAAGCTGATCGCGGGCTCGCGCGCCCATTGCACCGGGAAGTGCGGCATGCCGCCGGGCCCTGCCGCGACCTCCTGCAACGCCAGTCGGCCGCCCGGTTTGAGCACCCGCCATATCTCGCGGTAGAGGCGGTCGCGGTCGGCGATGTTCATCGCCGCGTTCTGCGACCACGCCACGTCGAATTCCCGATCGGGGAACGGCAGGTCGAGCGCGTTGCCCTGGCGGTAGTCGACCCGGCCGGCAAGCCCGGTGCGGTCGGTCAGCATTTGCGCGACGCGGACAAACTCGGCGGTCAGGTCGACGCCGCTGACCCGCACCCCGTAGCGCCAGGAGAGAAACCGCGACGGGCCGCCGAGCCCCGAGCCGACATCGAGCACCCGCTCGCCGCCGGTAAACCCGACCATCTCGGCGAGCCGCACCGTCGCCGGGCGCTGCCCACCGTGAAATTCGTCGACCGGCGCCAGATCGTCCGGCGTCAGATGGTCGACATCCTTCCCCATACTCTGCAACGCCGCGAGGATAGCGGCACCGAGATCGCCGCTCGTGTAATGGTCTTCGACGGCGTTCGGTCTATCCGCCATTTCGTCCGCTCCGATCAGCTCGACGCGAGTGTTTCGACGGCGACCCCCAATTCGACCGCTGCTGCCGCCATTCTCCGGTCCAGCGTCACCAAGGCCACGTCGAGACGACGGGCGATCGCGACGTGCAGCGCGTCGGGCGCACGCAGCGCGAGATCAAACCGCCGGACATACACACTGGCCAGGCGAACATCGGTGGCATGGATTTCCGCCGGCGTGGTCATCGCTGCTCGCCATACGTCGAAATCCGTCAAGCACGCCGCCCCGGCGCTTTCTTGCAGGCGGCCGATCCGAACCAGCCACGACAGCGCCGAGGCCACCTCGGCAGCCGCGAAGTCGCTGACCAACATTTCCTGCTTGACCGTTGACATGAAGGCGTCAACCGCCGGACTCGCCGGCTCTTTGACCAAGGTCGGGAGCACGACGCTGGAATCGAGATAACAGGTCAACATTCCTCCGGCTCGTAGAGCAGGTCGAGAATCTCCACCGAAGTCAGGCCAACGCCGGGGCGAGCATCTCGGCGTGCGCGCAGCCACTCGTACGTTCCCTTGGAGGGAGCGGGCGGCTGGTTCAAAGACCTCAGCTCCGCGACGGGCTTGCCATGGCGCGTAATGACGACCTCCTCGCCTTGAAGCGCACGGTCGATCAGCTTGGGAAGGCGGTTCTTGGCGTCGGCGACGCTGTAGGCGGTCACGTCGCGATCTCCTTGGGTTTATAGCCATCGATGTAGCCATAATTGCGGTCCGCGTCCAGAAGGGACATAACCGCCCGAGCCCGTGGAGGTCCCGACATGCGCCTGTTGATCGCGATGATGAAGCACGAGACCAACACCTTCTCGCCGGTGCCGACCCCGCTCGCGCGCTTTGGCAACGGGCCGGGGCCGCTTTACGGCGAGACCGCGATCGGGGCCTATCGCGGCACCGGGACCGGGCTTGGCGCCTATCTCGACCTCGCCGCCCGCGAAGGAGCCGAGATCGTGCTGCCGGTCGCCGCGAGCGCGCCGCCGAGCAGCCCGGTCGAGGACGCCGCCTATCGGCACATCACCGACACGATCTGCGAGGCCGCCGCCACGGGCGGGTTCGACGGGATCATGCTCGACCTGCACGGCGCCATGGTGACCCAGAGCCTCGAAGACGGCGAAGGACAGTTTCTGAAAAGGCTGCGCGCGATCGTTCCCGACACGCCGATCGCGGTCGCGCTCGACATGCACGCGAACCTTTACGACGAGATCGTCGCCAACGCGACTGTGGTGACCGGCTACCGCACCTATCCGCATGTCGACACCTACGAGACGGCACGGCTCGCCGGTGAAATCCTGCTGCGCGCGATGCGCGGCGAGATCCGCCCGGTCATCGCGTGGGGCAACGCGCCGATGCTGCCGCATGTCATGCGCCAGGGCACCGACGACCACCCGAACCGCGAATTGCAGCATCGCTGCGCCGCGATGGCCGATGAGGGCGCGCTCGCCGCTAGCCTCTTCACCGGGTTTCCGCACGCCGACATCTCGAATGCCGGGCTCAGCGCCGTCGTCGTGACCGACGGCGACCGCGAGCTGGCCGAGCGGCTGCGCGACGAGCTCCTCGACCGCGCCTGGGTCGAGCGCGACGCCTTTGTCTACCAGATCGAGCCGCTAACCCAGTCCGTCGCGCGCGCCAGGGCGATGCCGGCGTCACGATCCGGCGACGGGCCGGTCGTGCTGCTCGACCATTACGACAACTGCGCCTCGGGCGGCACGATGGACACGACCGCGGTCTTGGCCGAGATCATGCGCCAGGGGCTCGAAGACGTGGCCGTCTTTGCGATCTACGACCCGCAAGCGGTGCAGGAAGCGGTCGCCGCCGGGGTCGGCGCGCGGGTCAGCTTGTCGATCGGCGGCAAGATCGCGATGCCGGCGATCCCGGCACCAAGCCTGCCCTTGACCCTGTCCGGCACGGTCAAGACGATCTCGAACGGGCATTACCGCAACCGCGGCCCGATGGCGCGCGGGCTGGCGATGGACATGGGCACGGCGGTCGTGCTCGACACCGGGGCAGTTGAGATCGCGCTGATCTCGCGCCACGTCGAGCCGTCCGACTTGAATTGCCTTTTGGCGCTCGGTATCGACCCGGCGCAAAAGCGCTATGTCATGTTGAAGAGCCGCATCCATTGGCGCGCCGGGCTCGGCCCGCTGGCGCGCGCCGTCGTCGATTGCGCCGGGGTCGGCGTGTGCACCTCGGATTACAGTCAGCTTCGCTTCGACCGGGTCCGCCGCCCGATCTTTCCGCTCGACCTACCCAACCGCTGACCCGTCACCCACGGCGGCCAACCCGGCAGTCTCCACAGCCCCTAGCGCTGGCGAGCCGGCAGATAGCGGCGGCCGACCCCGAGCCCGGGGAGCTCGCCCTTGTCGGGGCGGTAGCGGCTTTCCGCCCCGCGCGGCAGGCGCGGACCGTCCGCGCCGTCGTTGTCGTCGTGCTTGGCGGCGCGCTCGCGCTCGCGGCGCAATTCGGCGAGGCGCGCATGTATCGTCGCGAAATCATCGGCAGCTCGGGGTCGAGTCACGTTTCCTCCGATGGGTTTTGCCGATCGTCCCCAAGCACGACCGACTTTTGAAAGGCGGCGAATGCTTGCCCTCTCCGAGGCCGTTAAGCAAGCGAAAATCACGCCACCGATGGCGCCAAACCGCCCGCGACGCCGCCCGCGTCCGGGCCGCAATGTCGGCGAACGGCGCCCCGCCGCGAGCCGCGGCCGCGATCATCGCGCCCCGGCGCGAAGGCAGCGATGTGAGGTTCGCGGGTAGACGGATGGAGTGTGGGAGCGCTTGCGTCGTTATGCTTTATGCTCTGAACCATAGTGGCGGACGGAGATGCCGATGCCCGATGATCGCCGCGTGACGCTCTACCATTCGCCGAACACGCGCTCGACCGGGGCGCTGATCCTGCTCGAGGAGCTGGGCGCGCCCTACGACCTCCGCGTGCTGAACATGAAAGCCGGCGAGCAGCGCCAGCCGGGATATCTCGCGGTCAACCCGATGGGCAAGGTGCCGGCGCTGAAGCACGGCGCCGCGCTCGTCACCGAGCAGGTGGCGGTCTACCTCTACCTCGCCGACCTGTTCCCCGAGGCCGGGTTGGCGCCGGCGATCGGCGACCCGCTGCGCGGCCCCTATCTGCGCTGGATGGTGTTCTACGCCGCATCCTTCGAGCCAGCGGTGGTCGACCGCTTCCGCAAGGTCGATCCGGGGCCGCAGGCGATGTTGCCCTACGGCGACTTCGACACGATGCTCGCGACCGTGCTCGCCCAGCTGGCCGGCGGACCATACCTGTTAGGCGAGCGGTTTTCCGCCGCCGACGTGCTGTGGGGCACGGCCCTCGGCTGGACGACGATGTTCGACATCGTGCCAAAGCGCCCCGCGATCATGGACTACGTCGGCCGCATCGGCTCGCGGCCCGCCGCCCTGCGCGTCCGCGGGAAGGACGCCGAACTCGCCGCCGCGCAAGCGGCGAACGCGTAGCCGGATCGGATAGGTCCGTGCGTCAACCCCGGCCGCAGCGATCTGGTGCTGGCTGACACTCCTCCGTTGCCGCCGGATTTGCCGAACCAAAGGGCGGCTGCCTGTGCCCGGCATGACGGAACAGAGAAACTCGGGTCTGCGCGCGAGCATCCTATCCCCCGCGGAATTTTCGCGTGCCGCGGCGGCGGCGTTCCGGCAGGATGCGGCAATCGACCCACCACTCCCGGACGTGAACCGATGCCTGAGCAAGCAGTGACCGAGCTGGCGCCGACCGGCGTTTTGCGCGCGGCGATCAACATGGGCAATTTCCTGTTGGTCACCGGCAGGACCCCGACCGGCGACCCGGTCGGCGTCGCTCCCGACATGGCCCGCGAAATCGCCCAGCGGCTCGGCGTGCCGGTCGCCTACGTCCCCTATGCGCGCCCGGGCGAGCTCGCCGACGCGGCCGGGAGCGGGGTGTGGGACATCGGGCTGATCGGCGCCGAACCGCAACGCGCCGAAAAGATCGCCTTTACCGCCGCCTATGTCGAGATCGAGGCCACCTACCTGGTTCCGGCGGGCTCGCCGATCCGGTCGATCGCCGAGGTCGACCAGCCAGGCCGGCGGGTCGCCGTGACGGCGCGCAGCGCCTACGGTCTGTGGCTCGAGAACAACTACAAAAAGGGTGAGCTGCGGCAGTTCGACAACGCCGAGGCGGCGCTGCGCGCGTTCGACGAGGAGAAGCTCGACGCCTATGCCGGGTTGCGGCCGGGGCTGATCGAGGTGCAGCAGGCCCGCCCCGGGGCGCGCATTCTCGACGGCCAGTTCAGCGCCGTTCAGCAGGCGGTCGGAACCGCCCGGAGCAACACCGCGGGTGCAGCCTTTTTGCGCGATTTTGTCGAGGAGGCAAAAAGGTCCGGCCTCGTCGCCCGGCTGATCGAGCGCCACGGCGTCGTCGGCCGGCTGTCGGTCGCCGCGCCGGGCTGAGATTAGACGCACCTGACCGCCTGACCCGCCCCCGCCGAGGAGTGCGCAGCCGTGCCCGAAGACGTGACATCGCCATCGACCGAGCTCGCCTTCATGACGATTGCCGAGATGGCGCGGCGGATCGCGGAGAAGGAGCTGTCGCCGGTCGAGCTGACAACGGCGCTGATCCGGCGGGCGGAGGCGCTTGACCCGCAGCTCAACGCGTATCTGCTGCCGACCCCAGACCGCGCGCTCGACCAGGCGCGCGCCGCCGAACGCGAGATCGCAAGCGGCCGCTATCTGGGGCCGATGCACGGCATCCCGTTCGGGCTCAAGGACATCTATGCCACGTCGGGGATCCGCACGACCGGGCATTCGCGGACTGCTATCGACACCGTGCCGGATTTCGACGCGACCACGGTTGCAAAGCTGAGCGCGGCCGGCGCGGTCTTGACCGGCAAGCTCGCGACCCACGAGTTCGCCCATGGCGGGCCGTCGTTCGACCTGCCGTGGCCGCCGGCGCGCAACCCGTGGAACCGCGACCATTTCACCGGCGGCTCGTCGAGCGGCTCGGGGGCGGCGGTGGCGGCGGGGCTGGTGCCGGCGGCGCTCGGCTCCGACACCGGCGGGTCGATCCGCGGTCCCGCCGCGTTCTGCGGCATCGTCGGGCTGAAGCCGACCTACGGCCTCGTCAGCCGGTACGGCGTCTATGCCAACTCGTTCAGCTTTGACCATGCCGGGCCCATGACGTGGACCGTCGAGGATTGCGCGATCCTGTTGCAGGCGATCGCCGGCCATGACCCGAAGGACCCGGCGAGCGCCGCGCATCCGGTCCCCGACTACCGCGCGGCGTTGACCGGCGACATCAAGGGCTTGCGCATCGGCGTCGTGCGCCACCTGCACGAGGACGACTGCCCGGTCACGGCCGAGACGGGTGCTGCGCTCGAGGAGGCGCTGCGCGTGTTGCGCGCGCTTGGCGCGTCGCTCGGCGAGGTGCGCTTGCGCCCGGCGCAGGATTATTACGACGTCAAGGTCACGATCGCCGAAAGCGAGCTGTTGGCGGTGCACGAGCCGGTCTTGCGAACCCGTCCGGGCGAGTTCGGCGAGGATTTTCTCGGCCGCGTATTGCCGGCGGTGTTGATCGGCGCCCGCGACTACGTGCAGGCGCAGCGCGAGCGCCGGCGGATGTTGGCCGAGATGCCGCCGGTCTACGCCGATTTCGACGTGCTCGTCACGGCGACGGCGGGGGGTCCGGCGCCGCGGCTCGACGCGTGGCGGACCATCGAGTTCTGGCGCCGGCCGTCGTTGACGACGCCATTCAACGTGACCGGCGGCCCCGCTTTGGCGCAGTGCATCGGCTTCAGCAAAAGCGGCCTGCCGCTGTCGATGCAGGTGGTGGGCCGGCCGTTTGCCGAGACGACGGTGCTGCGCGTGGCGCACGCCTACGAGCAGGCGACCGAATGGCGCACGCGCCGGCCGCGGCTCGATCCCGACGCGCGCTTTTCGTCCGAGTTGCCGGCGGTCCCGGACCCTGAGCCTGCCGATGTCGCGCCAGCGATTCGCGACCGTGCCGCGAGCGCCTGCCGCGCCGCCGGACTTACCCTCAGCGAGCGGCAGTTCGCGATGGTGTGCGCCGCGGCACCCCATGTCGCGGCGATGACCGGCCGACTCTACCGCGAGCGGGACTGGATCGAGGAGCCGGCGAACATATTCCAATTCGGCGGATAGGCGGCGGGCCGGCCGCCCTCGACGGCTTCGCTGAAACGGCCGCGCAAACCGGGTATATCTCCGCGGCCCCAGCGGCGGGGCGGAATTTGTCGGTGCCAGGGATTGACCATCAGGGCGGCGCAGCGCGGCGGTCGGTTGGGCAAACCGGTTCGGAAGGCTGGCGCGGCCCGTCCCGCGCGCCGGGGGCGTTGCCGCGACGCCGCGCCCAAGGCCCGCTGAGGCGCAGTGGCCGCGCGCGACCCGATCGACGCTGGCTTGCCCGGCGCGGCGGCACCGGCGAAAACCTCGGCGCCGGGGTTTTCACTGCTGCGGGCGGGGCGCTGGCGGCGGCTTTTGGTCGGGCTGGCGGCGCTCGCACTCGCGGGCTTGGCATTCTGGGGCCTTAACCGGGCCGCCGCCGAGGTCAGCGTCGATGCGCTCGTCGCGGCGTTGCGGGCGACCCCGGCCTCCGCGCTCCTGATGGCGCTCGCGGCGACCGTCGCCAGCTACGCGGCATTATTCGGCTACGATCTTTCCGGGCTACGCTATGCCCGCGCCCGCGCGCCGCTGTCCTCGGTTTTCCTCGCGTCGTTTTGCGGCTACGCGATCGGCAATGCGGTCGGGTTCGGAGCGTTGTCGGGCGGGGCGGTGCGCTACCGCATTTACACCGCCGCGGGCCTGTCGCCTGGCCAGGTCGCCCGCGTGATCCTGTTCATTTCGGCGGCGATCGGGATTGGCCTCGCGACAATCGCAGCACTTGGTCTGGCGCTCTGCGCCGACCGGGTCGGCGAAATGTTGCGGACCCCGCCCGCGCCATTGCTCGCCATGGCGATGGCGGCGCTGAGCGCGGCCGCGGTGTTTCTCGGGTTTTGCGCGACGAGGCGGCGGGCGCTCACGATCGGCCCGATCGCGGTCGAACCGCCTGGGCCGGCGCTGGTCCTGACCCAGATCGTGCTGACCACCGCGGACGTGCTCGCCGCGTCGGCGGTCCTCTGGGTGCTGCTGCCGCCGACCGACATCGGCTTTGTGGCTTTCGTGGCGGTGTTCGCGGCAGCCGTCGGGCTTGGCGTGCTGAGCCACATCCCAGGCGGTCTCGGCGTGTTCGAGGTCGCGATCCTTTATGCCGTCGGCGGCAGCGCGCCGGTCAGCGCGGTCGCGGCGGCGCTGCTGGCCTACCGGGCGATCTATTTCGTGCTGCCGTTGTCGCTCTCGGCGATCCTGCTGGCGGGGTTCGAGACGCGGCGCTTTTTGCGCATCGACATCGCCGAGCGCGTCAGCCGCGCCGCAACCCGTCTGACATCGCCCGGGCGGGTGCGCAAGCGCCGGCGCGACAACCGCAAGCGCGTGATGTCGACCTGGTAAAACCAGGGGGTGGCGCGGGGCCAGCTCGAAGCCGCGCCGTTCGGACGCGCGGCGGGGCGGCGGTGCGCTGCGAGGGCGGTTGCCGCAACGGCGCGCCGGGACTAGCTTTCCCGGAGGATCATCGGGAGCACAAAATGCGCGAACGTGCCTTTGTCCGCGAAGTCGGCATGCGCGACGGGCTGCAGAGCCTCGCCGAGATCATGCCGACCGAGCAAAAGCTCGCCTGGCTCGACGCCGAGCATGTCGCCGGCGTGCGCGAGATCGAGGTCAGCTCGTTTGTCCCGCCCAAACTGCTGCCGCAACTCGCCGATGCCGAGGCGGTGGTGCGCCACGCGCTGACCTTGCCGGGCCTTACCGTCTCGGCGTTGATCCCGAACCTCAAGGGGGCCGAGCGCGGCCTGGCGCTCGGGGTCCACGAGATGAATTTCGTGCTGTCGGTCAGCGAGGGCCACAACCGCGCCAACGTCCGCCGCTCGACCGCCGAGTCGGTCGCGGATTTCGGCCGCGTCGTGGCGCTGTGCCATACGGCACCCGAGGACCGGCGCCCGCGCCTGACCTGCGGGCTCGCCACTGCCTTTGGCTGCACGATCGAGGGCGCGGTCGACGAGGAGCGGGTGCGCCGCATCGCGGTCGAGGCTGCCGAGGCCGGGGCCGACGCGATCATGCTCGCCGACACCGTCGGCTACGGCCAGCCGGCGGCGGTCGAGCGGGTCTTTCGCCGGGTCATGGCCGACGTGGCGCCACTCCCGGTCGGCGGCCATTTCCACGACACTCGCGGGCTCGGCCTCGCCAACGTGCTGGCGGCGTTGAACGCCGGCGCGCGCTCGTTCGACGCCTCGCTCGGCGGGTTGGGAGGCTGCCCCTACGCGCCGGGTGCGACCGGCAACATCGTCATCGAAGACCTCGTCTTCATGCTCGAGGCGATGGGCTTCGACACCGGCGTCGACCTCGACCGCCTCGTCGCGGTCCGCCAGCTGGTGCACGGCGCGCTGCCCGACGTGGTCCAATACGGCGCCATCGCCAAAGCCGGCCTGCCGAAAAATTTCCACGCGGGGGCGATGGCGCAGGCCGCTGAGTAGTTCTGCATTTTCTACCGTGAGTGCCAGGACCTGAACAAAGGATTCGTTCGATCGTCCTGGCTGGGTTTGGCCCGGCCATCCGCGAGAACCGGTGAGCCTTGTGCCGTTCTCTCGTGGATGCCCGGACCAAGTCCGGGCAAGACGCTTCTAGGGACTGCTGATATTACTTCGCGTGTGAACGCTCCAGACCCTGCAAGGGGTTGAGGGCGGCGAGGAGCTGGCAATGGCTAACCAACCGATTTCGCGTGAGCGCTTTGCGATGCTGGCCGAGGAGGCGGGGCTGAAATTGACCGCCGAGCAGTTCGAGGAATTGCGCGAGGGCTACGGTTTCGTGCAGCGCATGCAGCGGGTGGTGCGGCGGCCGCGCGACCGGGCGGCCGAGCCGGCGCACATCTTTGTCCACCCGCGGGCGGAGGGTTGATGATGGACCCGACCCAGCTGACGATCGCCGAGGCGAGCCGCGCCATCGCCGCAGGCGAGCTGTCGCCGGTCGCGTTGACCGAGGCCTATCTCGACCGCATCGCGGCACTCGACGGCGAATTGCACAGCTACGTTCTGGTGTTGCGCGACCAGGCGCTCAAGTCCGCGCAGACGCCGGCGCGCGGCCCGCTGCATGGCATCCCGATCGGGCTCAAGGACATTTACAAGACGGCGGGCATCCGCACCACTGCGGGCTCGCGGCGCTATCTCGACCACGTGCCCACCGAGGACGCCGCGACCTGGGCGCGGTTGCGCGACGCCGGTGCGATCCTGCTCGGCAAGCAGGAGACCCACGAATTCGCGATCGGCGGCCCCGATTTCACGTTGCCGTTCGCACCGGCGCGCAATCCGTGGAACACCGCGCACTACCCGGCCGGGTCGTCGAGCGGCTCGGCGGTGGCGGTCGCGGCCGGTCTTTGCGCCGGTGCGATGGGCTCGGACACCGGCGGCTCGATTCGCGGCCCGGCCGCCTATTGCGGCATTGTCGGGCTGAAGCCGACCTACGGCCGGGTCAGTCGCCGGGGCGTCTTTCCGCTGTCGTACACGCTCGACCATTGCGGCCCGTTGACCCGCACGGTCGAGGATTGCGCGATCATGATGCAGGCACTGGCCGGCTACGATCCGCAGGATCCGGCCTCCGCCGATGCACCGGTGCCGGATTACCGCGCGGCGCTGACAAGCCGGCTCGAGGGGGCGAGGATCGGGGTCATCCGCCATTTCCATGAGCGCGATGCGGTCGCCGATTTTGGTCCGGAGAGCGCGCCGAGCGCAACTTATCTCGCGGCCTTCAACGCCGCCTGCCATACCTTGGAGAGCCTCGGCGCGCGGCTTGTCGATGTGCAATTGTCGCCGCTCGTCGACTATCTCGACGCCAACCGGCTGATCATGCTGGCCGAGGCCTATGCATTGCACGAACAGGATTTCCGCGAGCGGCCGCAGGATTTCGGCCATCACATGTTCGCGCGGATCGGGCTCGGCGCATTCCTCAGCGCGGCCGACTATGTCGAGGCGATGCGGCAGCGGCGAGAATTGTGCGTCGAGTTCGCGCGCGCGATCGACGGCCTCGACGCCGTCGTCTCGGCCAATTCGACCGGGCCGGCGCCCCGGATCGACGGCATCCCGACCTTTACCACCTTCGAGCGCGCCTCCTATACCGGCCCCTATAATCTGACCGGCTCGCCGGCCTTGTCGGTGCCGATCGGCTTCGAGGACGGGTTGCCGCTCGCCTTTCAGATCGCCGGCAAGCCGTTTGACGAGGCTGGCGTCATGCGGGTCGGCCATGCGTTCGAGCAGGCCACCGACTTCCACCGCCAGCGCCCCGCGATCGCCGCCCCGCTCCCCGGCCGCGCATAGGAGACGAAAATGCCCGAGCCAGGCTTTGTTCATTCTGAATTCCTGGTCGACAGCGAGACCTTGGAGGGGCGGCTCGGCGAGCCCGGCTTGCGCGTGCTCGACTGCACGACCCACCTGATCCCCGACCCCAAGGCCACCTACCAGGTCGTGCCGGGGCGTGCCGATTTCGAAAAGGGCCACATCCCCGGTGCGCAATTTGTCGACGTCCAGGGCGACGTGTCGGACGATACCCACCCGCTGCGCTTCATGCTGCCGTCCGCGGCGGCGTTCGCCGCGGCGATGAGCCGGTTTGGCGTCGGCGATGGGACCCAGGTCGTGCTCTACAGCACCGCCAACCCCTGGTGGGCGACTCGGGTGTGGTGGCTGCTGCGGGTCTTCGGGTTTGACGATGCGGCGGTGCTCGACGGCGGCTGGCAGAAATGGAGCCGCGAAGGCCGCCCGCTCGAGACCGGCCTGGCGCGGCCGCGTCCGCCTGGAAACTTTGTCGTCCGCCAAGAGCGGCCGCTGATGGTCGGCAAGGACGAGGTGTTGCGCGCGATCGGCAACGGTGCGGTCTGCACCCTGAACGCGCTGGCCGCCGAACAGCACGCCGGCAGCGGCGGCAACAGCTATGACCGGCCGGGGCGGATCACGGGCAGCGCCAACCTGCCGGCGGCACACCTGCTCGACCCCGCGACCAACGCCTTTCTGCCGGCCGACGAATTGCGCCGGCGCTTCGACCGGGTCGGCGCGTTCGACCGCGAGGTGATCACCTATTGCGGCGGCGGCATCGCCGCGAGCGCCGACGCGTTTGCGCTCGTCATGCTCGGCCACCCGAACGTCAGGCTGTACGACGCGTCGATGAGCGAATGGGCGAACGACCCGTCACTGCCGATGGAGACCGGCTGAGTCGCGCGGCCGCCAACGACTTGCAATTGCGCGGGGAGGAGGACAAGGCTATGACGCCGCGGGCTGGCGATGCGCCATTGGTCGTGACCGATAAACCCGGGTCGGAGGCCGAGGCGGTAATCCGCGACGGGCTTGGCGGTTACAGTCTGGAGAAGGCCGGTTACAGTGATTACCGACCGCTGGCAATCCTCGCCCGCGATCCCGAGACCGGCCAGGTTGTCGGCGGGCTATTGGGCCGAACATCATTCGGCCTTCTCCGCATCGACACCTTTTTTCTGCCCGAGACGCTGCGCCGGCAAGGGCTCGGCGGCCGGATCCTCAAATTGGCCGAAGACGAAGGGCGGCGGCGGGGATGCAGCCGAGCGATGCTGTCGACCCTGTCTTTTCAGGCGCCCGAGTTCTACCGGCGCCAAGGCTGGGACGAGCTTGCCCGGATCGAGTGCGAGCCGCCCGGTCACACGCGGTTTTTGATGACGAAGATTTTGACGAGCGAATAGGCCGTCGCCCGGATGGGGTGGCACCCCGGCCCCTCGCCGACCGCGCACCCGAAACCCGGGGGGATCGCGGCAAGACGCTGTTTCTCGAATAAACACATTAGCCTGGGTAGGATTTAAAAATTGTTTTTCTCGTTTTTCACCGAATTGCGCTCCGCGAAAATTCCGGTTTCGTTGCGCGAATATCTGACTCTGATGGAGGCAATGCAGCGGCGGGTCGCGGCGTTTGCGATCGAGGAGTTTTACTTTGTCGCGCGCGCGGCACTGGTCAAGGACGAGCGGCACCTCGACCGTTTCGACCGGGTCTTTGGGCAATGCTTCAACGGCATCGAGACCCTGGCCGACCCCAAGGCCGAAATTCCCGAGGAATGGCTCCGCAAGCTCGCCGAACGGTATCTGACCAAGGAGGAAAAAAAGCTCGTCGAGGCGCTGGGCGGCTGGGAGAAGCTGATCGAAACCCTGCGCCGACGCCTCGCCGAGCAGAAGGGGCGGCACCAGGGCGGCGGCAAATGGAGCGGCACCGCTGGGACCTCGCCGTTCGGCGCCCACGGCTACAACCCCGAGGGCGTGCGCATCGGCCAAGAAGAGGGCAGGAACCGCAGCGCGGTCAAGGTCTGGGACCGGCGCGAATTCCGCAACCTCGACGACACGGTCGAGCTCGGCACCCGCAACATCAAGCTTGCGTTGCGTCGGCTACGGCAGTTCGCGCGCGACGGTGCGGCTGATGAGCTCGACCTCGACGGAACCGTGCGCCAGACCGCGCACAACGCCGGCTGGCTCGACCTGAAGCTGGTGCCGGAGCGGCACAACGCGGTCAAGCTGTTGCTGCTCGTCGATGTCGGCGGGTCGATGGAGGACCATGTCCGGGTCTGCGAGGAGCTTTTTTCGGCGGCGCGCGCCGAGTTCAAGCACCTGGTCCATTTCTATTTTCACAACTGCGTCTACGACGCGGTGTGGCGCGACTCGCGGCGCCGCCATGTCGAGCAGGTGCCGGTCGTCGAGCTGATCCGGACCTACGACCGAGGCTATCGGGTCGTCTTTGTCGGCGACGCCAGCATGAGCCCGTACGAAATCGAAAAAGAGGGCGGCAATGTCGAAGGCTGGAACGACGAGCCCGGCGCGACCTGGCTGCGGCGCCTCTTCGAGGCCTATCCGCACGCGGTGTGGCTGAACCCGGTGCCGGAAAAATACTGGGGCGGCACCGCCAGCATCGCCATGATCCGCCGGATCGCCGAGGACCGCATGTTCCCGCTGACCCTCGACGGGCTCGACCGCGCGATGCGCCGCCTGAAGCGGCGCGGCTGACCGGCCGGCCGCGGGGGTACCAGGGGTCGCGGACGGAGGATCGGATATGGTGCAGAATAGACCGTTGCGGGTGGCGGTCGGCGGGTTCGGGGCGATCGGCAGGGCGCTCGCCGAACGCGTTGACAAAGGGATCGAGGGGCTGGCGCTGGCGGCGGTGTCGGCGCGCGACACGGCGCGGGCGACGGCGGCGATGGCGGGGTTCGCGCACCCGGTGCCGGTCATGCCGTTGGCGCGGTTGTGGGAGGCGGCCGACCTCGTCGTCGAATGCGCCCCCGCCGCGGTCTTGCGCGAACTCGCCGAGCCGGCGCTCGCCCACGGCCGCATCGTCATGGTGCTGAGCTGCGGCGCGCTCCTCGACAATTTCGACCTCGTCGACCTGGCGCGCCGGTATCGCGGCCGCATCCAGGTGCCGAGCGGGGCGCTCATCGGCCTCGACGCTGTCGCGGCCGCCGCCGAAGGCGGGATCGCGCGCGTCCACATGGTCACGCGCAAACCGCCGGCCGGGCTCGCCGGCGCGCCCTATCTGGTGCGGCACGGCATCGCGGTGGACGGGCTCAACGCGCCGAAACGGGTGTTCAGCGGCACCGCGCACGAGGCGGCGCGCGGCTTTCCGGCGAACGTCAACGTCGCCGCGGCATTGGCGCTGGCCGGTATCGGACCCGATCGCACGACGATTGAGATCTGGGCAGACCCCGGCGTCGACCGCAACATCCACCGGATCGAGGTCGAGGCCGACGCCGCCCGGTTCTCGATGCAGATCGAGAATGTGCCCTCGGCCGAAAACCCCAAGACCGGGCGGCTGACGCCGCTCTCGGTCGTCGCCGCCCTCAAAAAGCTGGTCGGCCCGCTCGCGATCGGCACCTGAGACGCTGGTCCCAAAGCGGCGGCCGCAGCCCGGCGGCGGGCTGGTCCCGTTGCAGCGCCTCCCGCGCCCGGGAGCGCAGCCTCTTACGCCGCAAGGCGGCGCTGTTCGATCAGCGACAGGATCTCGGCGGCGGCGGCGGGGATGTTGGTGCCGGGGCCGAAGATCGCGCTGACCCCGGCTTTCTTCAGGAAATCGTAGTCCTTGGGCGGGATGACGCCGCCGCAGACAACCAGGATGTCAGCCGCGCCCTCGCGGCGAAGGGCTTCGATCAAGGCTGGGACCAGGGTCTTGTGGCCGGCGGCCTGGCTCGACACGCCGACGACGTGGACATCGTTCTCGACCGCCTGGCGCGCCGCTTCCTCGGGTGTCTGGAATAGCGGGCCGATGTCGACGTCAAAGCCGATGTGGGCAAACGCGGTCGCGATGACCTTGGCGCCGCGGTCGTGGCCGTCCTGGCCGAGCTTGACCACCAGCATGCGCGGCCGTCGGCCCTCGTCGCGGGCAAACCCCTCGATCTCTCGCTGGATGTGTTGAAAGCCTTCGTCGCCGTCGTAACGCCCACCGTAAATCCCCGAGACGGCGCGGATCTGCGCGCGGTGGCGGGTGAACACCTGTTCGAGCGCATCCGAGGTTTCGCCAACCGTGGCGCGCGCCCGCATCGCCTCGATCGCCAGCGCCAGGAGGTTGCCGCGGCCGTTTCGCGCCGCCTCGGTCAACGCCGCGAGCGCCTGCCGGCAGCGGTCGGGGTCGCGCTTGCGGCGCATCTCGGCAAGCCGCGCCACCTGTGCGGTTCGCACGGCGGTGTTGTCGACATCGAGCAGATCGACCTCGGTCGCCTCGCCCGACGGGTATTTGTTAACCCCGACGATGGTCTCCTCGCCGCGGTCGACCGCCGCCTGATGCCGGGCCGCGGCCTCCTCGATGCGCAATTTCGGCAGGCCGGCCTCGACCGCCTTGGTCATGCCGCCAAAGCTCTCGACCTCGTCGATCAAGCCCAAAGCCGCCTCGGCGATCGAATGGGTCAGGCTTTCGAGATAGTAGCTGCCGCCGAGCGGGTCCACGACATGGGTGACGCCGGTCTCCTCGGCGAGGATCAGCTGGGTGTTGCGGGCGATTCGCATCGACGCCGGGGTCGGCAACGCCATCGCCTCGTCAAAGGAGTTGGTGTGCAGCGACTGGGTCCCGCCGAGCACCGCCGCCAACGCTTCGATCGTGGTGCGCACGATGTTGTTGTGCGGGTCGTGCTCGGTCAGGCTGACCCCCGAGGTCTGGCAATGGGTGCGCAACGCCAGGCTCGCCGGGTCCTCGGGCGCGAATTGCCGCATCAGCCGCGCCCACAGCACGCGCGCCGCCCGCAACTTCGCGATCTCCATAAAGAAATTCATGCCGATGCCGAAGAAGAACGACAGCCGCGGCGCGAACTCGTCGACCTTCAGACCGCGCGACAGTGCCGCGCGCACATATTCGAGGCCGTCGGCCAGGGTATAGGCCAGCTCCTGCACCGAGGTGGCCCCGGCTTCCTCCATGTGATAGCCGGAGATCGAGATCGAATTGAATTTGGGCATCGCCCGCGCGGTGTATTCGATGATGTCGGCGACAATGCGCATCGACGGGCCGGGCGGGTAGATGTAAGTATTGCGGACCATAAATTCCTTAAGAATATCGTTCTGGATCGTGCCCTGGAGCTTGTCTTGCGTGACGCCCTGCTCCTCGGCGGCGACGATGTAGCCGGCCAGCACCGGCAATACGGCGCCGTTCATCGTCATCGACACGCTCATCCGGTCGAGCGGGATGCCGTCGAACAGGATCTTCATGTCCTCGACGCTGTCGATCGCGACCCCGGCCTTGCCGACATCGCCGACGACGCGCGGATGGTCGCTGTCATAGCCGCGGTGGGTCGCGAGATCGAAGGCGATCGACAGCCCCATCTGCCCCGCCTTAAGGTTCGCGCGGTAAAAGCGGTTCGACTCCTCGGCGGTCGAAAAGCCCGAATACTGGCGGATCGTCCACGGCCGGTTGGCGTACATCGTCGCCCGCACCCCGCGCAGATAGGGCGGCACACCGGGCATCTGGTCACGCAGCGGAAAGCCGGCCGCTTCGATCGCCCTCAGGTCGGCGGCCGTGTACAGCGGCTTGACCCGGATGCCCTCGGGCGTCGTCCAGTCGAGGCTGTCGAGCGGCTTGGCCCTGAGCTCGGCCTTGGCCAGCGCACTCCAGTCATCGAGGGTTGTCTGAACGGCGCGTTCTTCCGCCATAATCTTCTCCGGTGCGGGCCGAAGAATATATGGGCGCTGGGCGCTCCGCGTCCACGACTGCCGACCGCGGCTCGCGAATCAGTATTCGCGTCAGGCATTGGACAATTCGCGCAAGAACAGGAAAAGTCTCCGGCACACGACTCGTCGCCGCGCCGGAGCCTACCCAGTTCGTCGCAACCGGCCACCCGCCGCGGGTTGTCGCGATCTTCGCGCCGGCCTCGGCAGGTGGGCAGGGTCGGGCGGGATGGTTTTGACGGGATCGATCCGGCGACCAATACTCCGGGGCCGCGATGCCGAGGGGAGAAACGTCATGCGCGAATTGCCTGAAATCGATCGTGTGCTGAGACAAGCGGCCGAGCGCGGCGACGTGCCGGGCGTCGTGGCGACGGCGGCGACCCGCGACGGGCCCATCTACCAGGGCGCCTTTGGCCGGCGCGCGCTCCCCGACGGCGCCGCGATGACGTCCGACACGGTGTTCTGGATCGCCTCGATGACCAAGGCGGTCACCTCGGCCGCCGCCATGCAGCTCGTCGAAGAGGGCAAGCTCGCGCTTGACCGGCCGATCGCCGAGACATTGCCCGAGCTCGCCGCCCCGCAGGTGCTCGAAGGCTTTGACGCGGCCGGCGAGCCGCGGCTGCGCCCGGCGCGGCGTCCGATCACGTTGCGCCAGCTGATCACCCACACCGCCGGCTTCTGCTACCCGATCTGGAACGCCGACATCGCCCGCTACGTCCAGAAAACCGGGATTCCCGAGGTCGCCAGCTGCCGCAACGCCGCGCTCGCGTTGCCGCTGACCTTCGACCCCGGCGAGCGCTGGGATTACGGTATCAACATCGACTGGGTCGGCAAGGCGGTCGAGCGCGCCAGCGGCGAGCGGCTCGGCGCGTATTTCGCCCGGCACCTGTTCGCGCCGCTCGGCATAAAGGACACCCAATTCAAGCTGACCCCCGAGCATCGCGCCCGGCTCGCGGCGATGCACGCCCGCGGCGAAGACGGCGCTCTGGCGCCGATTCCGTTCGAAGTCGAGCAGGAGCCGGAGTTCGAGATGGGCGGCGGCGGGCTCTACAGCACGGCGGCCGACTACCTTGCCTTTGCGCAAATGTTCCTCAACGACGGGCGGGCCGCCGACGGCGCGCAGGTGCTGAAGCCCGAAACGGTGCAGCTGATGGCCGAGAACGCGATCGGCGAGCTCAACGTGCGGCTGTTGCAGACGGCTATGCCGGCGTCCTCCAACGACGCCGAGTTCTTCCCCGGCATGGTCAAGAAATGGGGGCTCGGCTTTATGATCACGACCGAGGCGGTGCCGGGCGGGCGCGCCGCCGGCAGCCTCGCCTGGGCCGGGCTCGGCAACACCTATTTTTGGATCGACCCGAGAAACTCGGTCGCTGGGGTCATCCTGATGCAATTGCTGCCGTTCGCCGACACAAAAGCGCTGGCGCTCTTCGACCGCTTCGAAAAAGCGGTCTACGCTGCGTTCTAGCGTCTGCGGTCAGACCGACCCGCCTGCGCGGCCGATCGGCGAATTTCTGGCTCGAACACCAATACAAGCGCAGCTAAAGCGCTTCCCGATCGAGCCGCACCCGCTCACCCCCGGCGCTCCGAGCGAACACTTTCTGCTCCCGCGCCCATGATGGGGGCGGGTCGGGGTGGGGGTGATGCGTGCCGAGTGCGTCGACCCGGTCGAAAGCCGCCCTAAAGTCGCCAAAATAAAGAAAACCGCCCGCGACGGGGGGTCGCGGGCGGCGTTTCGACGGCTGTAACGACAATCAGGCGTGGTTGGCGCGGTAGTAGGTGTTGCGCAACACCCGGCCGGGCAATGCGCCGGTGTGTTTGCCGTCTTGCATCAGCACCTGCCCGTTGACAATCGTCGCCATGATCCCCTGAGCCGGCTCCTTCATACGCCAGCCGCCGGCCGGGAAGTCGTGGACGACGCTCTCCGGCAACGGGCGAACCGTGTCGGGGTCGAAGATCACGATGTCGGCCATCATGCCGGGGCGCAACAGCCCGCGGTCGTAGAGCCCGAGCGCCGAGGCCGAGTCGAAGGTCAGCCGCCGCACCGCGTGCTCGAGAGTCATGATGTGCTTGTCGCGCACCCATTCCGACAACAGCCGCGTCGAATAGCCGTAGCCGCCGTGGAACTGGACATGCGCGCCGCCGTCCGACAACCCGACCAACGCGTTCGGGTAGGTCAGGATCTTGGCCATCGCCTCGTCGTCGACATTGTTTTCCGACTGCATCAGCCCGGTGTCGAGGTTCTCTTCGACCACGAGATCGAGGAAGGCGTCGATGACCCGTTTGTTCTGGTCCTTGGCGATCTGGCCGATGGTCTTGCCCTGAAGCCCCTTATTCTTTTCGAGAATCGGGGTCTCGACCCACATATAGTTGTACCACTCGCGCGAATAGCCGGCCGCCGGCACGTCGACCGTGTGCTCGACGACCTCGTCGTGCAGCTTCTGCCGCACCGCCGGGTCGGCGTAGGCTTTCAACTTCTCCTCGTCCGACGACAACAGGATCGGGTGCCAGGTCGGCGAGCCGCGGAACACCTGGCAGTTGCGCATCGTAAAGCTTTGCGTCGTGCGGTTCGGGCTGCACAGCGGGTAGGCCCGGATGCCGGCCTTCGAGGTCTCCTCGACCCGCGCCATGTGGCGTTTCCAGGCGTCGGGCTCGCGCACCGTCTGGCCGAGGTTGTTGTAGATGACGGTGCGGCCGGTGGCCTCGCTGAGGCGCGCCATTAGCCCGTCGCTCAGTTCGGCGTTGCGCCCGCCGCCCGACTGGATGATGCCGGTGCCCATCTCGCGCAACACGTCGCCGAGCGCGAAGATTTCCTTTTCATCGGCCCACAAGGCCGGGATGTGCACGCCCTGCGGGTCGTAATGGCCCTTGTTGCGCGACACCGAGAGGCCGAGGGCGCCGCCCTTGATGCCGTCGCGCACGACATCCTGCATCTTCCTGATTTCGTCGTCCGACGCAGTGCGGCCCTGGGCCTCGTCGCCCATCACGTAATAGCGCACCGTCGAGTGGCCGATCAAATTGCCGACGTTGACGCCCAAATTCTGGTCGAGGCGGTCCATGTATTGCGGGATCGTCTCCCAGTCGACCTCGACCGTGTTCAGCACCTCCATCGGGATCGCTTCGACGTAGCTGAGGAACTCGGCAACCCGTTTCGCGGTGCCCGGGCGCACCGGCGCCAGCGCCAGCGAGCAGTTGCCGAACACCACCGTCGTGCAGCCGTGGTCGGGCGAGAACGAGCATAAGGGGTCCCAGGTGACCTGCGCGTCGTAATGGCAGTGGTTGTCGACAAAGCCCGGCGCCACCACCCGGCCCGCGGCGTCGATCGTTTTCGTCGCCGGGCCGCTCAATTTACCGATTTCGACGATCTTGCCGTCCTTGACGCCGACATCGCCGTTGAACGCCGGCATGCCCGAGCCGTCGACGATGCGCCCGTTCTTGATCAACAGGTCATACGCCATTTCCATCCCTTTCTTCGTGGTTGCAACGCACACCCTTTTCCAGGCCAAAAGTGTACCACCCGCCCATCGCCGCATCGTCAAAAATCGACCGTCGCGCCTGATATGGCTCGGGTCAGATCGAGTATTCGGCGATGTGCTCCAAGATGCCCGCCGGCGGCCCGCGGTTGCGTCGTGGGTAAGAGTACGATTTGCCGGCTGACAGCCTGCGGCCTTCCGGTCCAATGATGGCGGGCCCGATCGCCGTCCACGTGTCGACGTCACCGTGTTATCCTATTCGTCTTTCCGCGCGCTTTGACGAAACCGGGAGCGGCCTGTGACCCTCACAAAAGCCGAAGCCTTTGCGATCGCGTACGGACGCGAGCCGACGTCCGAGGAGGCGGCGCGCCTTCCTTCGAACGACGAGCCGACGGCTGCCGGCCAGCTCCGGTCGGTTATCGCCAGCATCGATCGTCAGGTTCTTGCCAGCCCGATCACGGTCCGCTTTGGTGAGGGCGACATCGTGCTTCTCGATCTTGGGGGCTTTCGCCTGTTCGCCGATCGCGCCGATGCCGCCGTCTCGGTCTCCATCGTGGCGACCGGGGATTACGAAACCCACCTCTCCGGGTTCCACAAACGCGTCGTCAAGCCGGGAATGACCGTCGTCGATATCGGGGCCAATGTCGGCTTTTATACGATGCTGTTTGCCTCGCTCGTCGGCGAGCGCGGTCGTGTGTTGGCATTCGAGCCGAACAGCGAAAACTGCCGCATCCTGCTGCTGACCATCGCGGCAAACAATTTTCATCAGGTGACGCTGTTCCCATTCGCGCTCGCCGAGGAGATGGCAGCGCTTTATTTTACGCCCGCGATAGGCAGTAACGGGCTCGTTCTTCCCGGCCGCAAGGAAACGCTGCTCGATCCCAACTGTGTGGTGGTGCCGAGCATGCGCCTCGACGCCGTCGTATCGGGCCAGGTCGACCTGATCAAGGCCGATATCGAGGGCGCCGAGTATCGCGCGCTGCGCGGTGCGGAAGCGATCATCCGGCGCTGTCACCCGATCGTCACGACCGAATTAAGCCTTGAGATGCTGAGCCGGGTTTCTGGCATCCTCGGACCCGAGTTTTTGAAGTGGATGCAAGGCTTTGGTTACCGGGCCTACCTCCTTGGAAGAGATGGAGCGGCGGTCGAGGCGATTGACGATGTCGATGCATTTTTTGCAGGCTGGGGCAGTTTCTATCGGATCGAGGACCTCGCCTTCATCCCGGCCCACATGAATTTCGACCCGCGGCAACCCTGACCTCCAATGGATGGATTCTGACGTTTGGCACCCATCCCCGTATCTCTTCGTCATTCCCGCACCTCTTCGTCATTCCCGCACCTCTTCGTCATTCCCGCGAAAGCGGGAACCCAGAGGTTGCCCCCTGTTCCAGGGCGGCGGGCACCGAGCGCTTGCCCCCTGTTCAAGCCAGGGGCAGCATCTCTGGACCCCCGCCGGCGAGGGTGTGAAGAAATGTCAAAATGCCGTCATTCCGGGGTGCGGGCGTTGCCCGCGAGCCCGGAACCCAGGCAAACCGCCTTGGGAAATACCGGCAAGGCGCCGTTTGCATAGGTTCCGGGCCTGCCAAGGGCATCCCGGAATGACGAGCTCGCAAGTTGTCCAATTCCTTTACCCGCTCCTGCGCGGGGGCGACGGATAGCAGGTCTGGTTCACACCACTTGCACGACATAGAAGACCACTGAAAGGGGGGCGCAATCAAATGGAAGGGAAGCGGTCAATACAGGATCTTTGGGCTGCTGCCAGACCCGGGCGGGGCATTTTTAGGAAAACGCCATCGGACAGCGACCATGCCGACCTCCGGCGGGCAGGGGATAGGGCGCGCGATGCCCAACGGTGGAGCGAGGCGACGACCTGCTACTCGAAGTACCTCGAGCAGATCCCGGGCGACACGGCGATATGGGTCCAGTTCGGCAACTGCTCGAAAGAGGCCGGTCAATACAAGCAAGCGCTCGAGGCATACGATGCCGCGCTGGCCCTCGACGACGCCACCGCGGACACGCATCTCCAGAAGGGCCATCTGCTCAAGACGATGGGGCGTCGCGACGACGCGATCGCGTCCTATCTTCGATCCTATGAGCTCCAGCCCAACGGAAATCCGGCGTTCGACGAGCTGTTGAGGTTGGATGCCGGCACGCTGATCGGGGCCGCGATGCGGGAGGGCGACGACCTCGGCGTCCAAGCCCAGGAGCGGATACGCCGCGCCGCCACTTCGGGCGACGGAGCTACGATATACCTCGATGTTACCGACCTGATTGACTATTTACGCGTGAATATATCGCTAAGCGGTATTCAGCGGGTCGTATCCAATCTGATCGTCTGCTCGGAAGAGTTTATGAAGAGCAGCAACGGCAGCCGGGTCAGGCCCGTCTTGCCGGACTTTAACGGGTCGCTGGTGTATGCTGTTAGGTTGAGCCTGATCGAGCAACTTGTCGCAATGGTCAGAGAAGGCCGTACCGAGCGGCCTATGCTCGATCGCGCGATCGAAGCCGTTCTGAGCACGAAATCATTGGTCGAGTTGAACCCGGGAGACACACTGCTGATTGCCGGCGCCTTTTGGATTTACGGACGATATGACCTGCTCAATCAACTACGGCAGCACGGTGTACGCGTGACCGTGTTCATCCATGATTTGCTTCAGATAACGAACCCAGAGTATGTGGAGGCAGCTGTAACAAGGGCGTTTCGTCGGAGCTTCGTCGACGTCCTGTACGTTTCCAGCTATATACTGACGAACTCGAAATTCGTCGCAGGAGAAGTTGAGCGCTATCTTAAGCAGAGAATGAACTTCTCCATCCCGACTATCCCAGTGACGTTGGGGACCGAGCTGGGAATGCGGAATGTCAGGCTGACTTCCGTGAATCCCGAATATTTGGAGCTTGCAACAGAAGAATACGTCCTATGTGTCGCCACTATTGAGATTAGAAAAAACCACATTTATGTCGTCAAAATATGGGAGCGCCTGATTGAGGAATTTGGCGGTCACGTACCGAACCTGGTCTTTGTCGGAAAATGGGGCTGGGAAATCGACCAGTTGCAAAAATATCTCGCGAGTTCGGATTACCTGGGGGGGCGATTGTACATCTATAATGAAATCCCTGATAACGATCTCGCATTCTTGTATCAGCATTGCCTTTTTACGATATACCCGAGCTTTGCCGAAGGCTGGGGCCTGCCGGTCGGTGAAAGCCTCGGTTACGGTAAACCGTCCGTCGCCTCGAAAGTGACTGCGATTCCCGAGATCGGGGGCCCGCTGTGCAAATACTTTGACCCGCTAGATTTGGAAGATGGCTATGCGGTGGTGTCCGCCACTCTCTCGGACCGCCCCGGCTTGGCGGCGTGGGCCGCCCGAATAGAAAAGCAATTCGAGCCGAAGACATGGAACGACTTTTGTTCCGAGTTGTTCGGCGTCGTCCAGCGATATGGGCGCGACAAGACGATTGACCATTCCCGAAACAACTCGATAGTCGAGATTGGCGAGATCGCGCCTTTTGGAAGTGCCGCCCTGCCGCTCCTTGAGGAAAAGTCGCAAAAAATGGTCACGGCGCGAATGACCCGCATGTCAGGCTGGCATGGATTGGAGGCTTGGGGCTGCTGGGCCGCGAAACGTCGGGCGACACTAAAGGTCAACACGCGCCTCGCGCCCGATACGGACGTCATGGTCTACCTTCATTTGCGAACCCCTGATTGGGCTGAAGTCGCTGATTGCACGATCAAGGTCAACGGAACATCCACATTTGTCGACGGCCTCGGCCCGGTGCCGCGCTGGCACACGGCCACGGGCACGGTCTCCGACGGCGGCGTCGTCGACATAACCCTGGTCAGCGGCAAGGGGTTTTTTCAATCCGCTTCCGACGGCGAGCGGTACATAGGCATACTTGATTTGGCGGTGGCGCCAGTGGATGACGCTGCGGCACGGCTCCAACTGCTGGATCAGATTGTACCTGGGGGCGTGCCGCGGGCCGACGCATCTTCTGGGATGACTTTGGCGGGAGCTCCGATCGCCACATCCTAGAGGATTATGAACGTTTGGAAACGTCCTATATGGTTGGGCAACGGGTAGACGTTATCCGGCGCAACGGCCGCAATCAATCATCGCTGCGGCGGTTGCCAGGCAGTGAGTTTTTGCCGTAAGCAATTGGGCAGCAGCGGGAAATTATGGGTCCATGTTAACGTCACTCGTTTGCAAATATGAGCATTTCCGTTCGGATTGGTACGCGCGCTGGTCTCATGCGCTTGGATACCCGCCGGCCGTTGAGATTCTTGAGACGGGTGGGTCGCATCGCAAAGTTTGGGAATGGTGCGCCATCTCGCAGGCTCTTGAAGAGCGCGGCATGTTGCAACCTGGGAAGGTCGGCCTGGGATTCGCCGTAGGGCAGGAACCTCTGTCGTCTGCGTTCGCTGCGAGAGGTGTGCGCGTACTCGCCACTGACCGGCCCCAGGAAGGCGACCCGGATGGCTGGAGCGCGACCGGACAGCATGCGGCATCGCTTGATGTTCTATTTAAGGAGAATCTGATCGGCAAGCGCGAGTTTGATGATCGTGTC
>DATMLF010000039.1:0-8796 GCA_035570595.1 Allostellaceae bacterium | reverse complement strand
CTCTCTGGTCGATGCCGACTCGTACTGGGTCGACGGCTATTTCGAGGAAACCAACCTCGGCCGCATCCACAAAGGCGACCCGGCGACGGTCAAGCTGATGGGCTATCCGCAAACCCTGGACGGCCACGTCGACAGCATCGCACGCGCGATCAACGTCGCGAACGCCCAGCCGAACGGCGAAGGCCTCGCCACGGTAAACCCGATCTTCACCTGGGTGCGGCTGGCCCAGCGGGTCCCGGTGCGCGTCCACATCGACCATGTGCCCGAGGGTGTGCACCTGGTCGCCGGGATGACCGCCACGGTCCAGATCAACCCCCGCCGACCCCATCGGCCGAGTAGCCCATAGACGCGAGGAGCCTCGGGCCTGCGCCGGGCTGCGGTGACCGCGCCTGTCAGACCCTCGCTGCTTCGATCAGCAGCGCGCGAAACCAGAGGTGCGCCGGTGTCCGCGCATTGCGCCGATGCCATGCCATCGACACGGTTACCGCGAGCGCAAGCGGCAGCGCGGTGACTGAAAAGCCAGCCGCGGCGATGCGCCGGGCCGTGCGCTCGGGCACGGTTGCGATCAGGTCGGTCGCCTCCAGCACCGCCGGCAGCGCCAGGTAGGTCGCAACCAGCAGGCGGATGCGCCGGCCGAGCCCTAGTGCCGCGAGCGGGCGGTCGACGGCGCCGGTCGTATCGCCGCGCGGCGACACCAGGACATGGCCGAGGGCGGCGTAGGACTCGACCGATAATGGCTCGGCGAGGCAGGGATGCCCGCGCCTGGCAATGACGACAAACGGGTCGTCGAACAGCACCGTCGTCGCGAAGCGCTGCGGCAACGCGCCGAGCCGCGCGCCGAGATGGGCGACCGCGACGTCTACAGCCTCGCGGTCGAGCCGCTCGGGCGCCTCGGCTCCGGTGATCGGAACAAGCCGCAAGGTCGCCCGCGGTGCGGTCCGGCTAAAGCTTTCGGCGAGCCGCTCGACGAGCGGAACCTCGGCGTATTCGGCCATGCCGGCGGTGAAGATGCGCTCGCTCTGCGCCGGGTCGAAGCTGGTGCCGGGGTTCAGCGCCGCGTCGATGTGCTCGATCGCGGTCGTCACAAGCGGTGCGATCTCGCGCGCGCGAGCGGTCGGCTCCATGCCGGCGGGGCTGCGGACAAAGAGGTCGTCGGCGAACAGGTCGCGCAGCCGCGAGAGCGCGTGGCTCATCGCCGGCTGCGACAAGCCGATGCGGCCGGCGGCGCGGGTGACCGCCCGCTCGGTCATCAGCGCGTCAAACGCCTTCAACAGGTTCAGGTCGACGGCTCGGATATCCATCACGCTTATGGCTGATATATGAACAATCGATTGGGTAAATGGCTAGCCTCAAGCAAATGTGCCAGGGATCGAGTTCCTCGAGGCCTGATGAGCGGTTTTGCGCACCCACCCGTTTTCGCGAGCGCACCGCGGCACCTCCTTCGCGGTCAGCGTACGCTATGACCGCGCTCGGCAGTGCCGCCTGGTGCTTGGCGTTTGCGCTGTTGATCCTCGCGGTCCTGATGCTCGACGAGTACGTCACCAGGCTCGAAAACAAGGGGCCGCGGCGATGACCGCTACGTCCCGCCGCGAGCCGGCTGGTGCTGGCCCCGGCGTTGTCGTAGTCTTGCGACCCTGTCGCCGGCTGGGAGAGGCGTAATGGGAGCGCGCAGCGGAAAGCAGTATCTGGCGGGCCTCCGCGAGCAGGAGCGCGAGGTTTGGCTCGGCGGCGAGCGGGTCCGCGACGTGACCACCCACCCTGGGCTCAAGGGCGGCGCGCGCGCCATCGCGTCGCTCTACGACCAGCAATGCGACCCGAAACTGCGCGACCGGATGACCTACGTCTCGCCGAGTTCGGGCGAGCGGGTCGGGTTGTCGTTCATCATCCCGCGCACTCGCGAAGACCTCGAGCGCCGCAGTGCGATGATGCTGAATTGGGCGCGCACCACTTGCGGCATGATGGGCCGCTCGCCCGATTTCATGAACGTCACCTACGCCGCCTGGGCCGGCGCCGTCGAGTTCTTTGCGCAGGGCCGCCGCGAATTCGGCGACAACATGATCCGCTACTACGAATACATCCGGGAAAACGACCTGACCCTTACCCATTCCTTGATCAACCTGCAGCGCAGCCGCACGGCGTCGGGCGTCTTCAACCTGCAGGAGGGGACGGCACTTCAGGTCGTGCGCGAGACCGATGCGGGCATCGTCGTGCGCGGCGCCCGGATCCTGGCGACGTTGGGGCCGCTCGCCGACGAGATCGGCGTCTATTCGCCGCGCATGGGACGCCACACCGAAAATCACAGCCCGTTCGCGCTGAGCTTTGCGATCCCGTGCAGCGCGCCGGGGCTCAAATTCCTGTGCCGCGACAGCTTCGACCAAGGCCGCTCGCATTTCGACCAGCCGCTCGGCTCGCGGTTCGAGGAGATGGACTGCATCGTCTTTTTCGACGACGTGCTGGTGCCATGGGAGCGGGTGTTTCTGCTGGGCGACGTCGACCGGCTGAACGCGACCGCGCAAGCCACCCATTCCTCGGTGCATTCGGCGCACCAGGGGGCGGCGAAGAACCTCGCCAAATGCGAGTTCGTGCTCGGCACCGCGCTGTTGATGACCCAGGCCCTCGGGAACGGCCACCTGCCGCAGGTCGAGGAGCGGATCGGCGAGTTGATGCTGACGACGCAACTGACCCGTGCCTGCATCCGCGCCGCCGAGGCCGACGCAAAGCTCGACGAATGGGGGGTCATGTGCCCCGACCCGCTGATGGCGGAAAGCCCGCGCAATCTGTTTATGAACGCCTATCCGCGGATGATCGAGATCCTGCAATTGCTGGGGTCGAGCAGCTTTATGCTGACGCCGAGCGAGGCGGATTTCAAAGGCCCGTTAAAAGCCGACATCGAGCAGTACCTGGCGACCGACACGACGCCGGCCAAAGAGCGGGTCAGATTGTTCCGGCTCGCCTGGGACCTCGCCGGCAACGCCTTTGGCAGCCGCCAGGTGTTGTACGAGCGCTTTTTCGCGAGCGACCCGTTGACCCGGGCGCGGGCACTCGCCTCGATCTACCCGAAACAGGAAGTCATGGACCGCGTGCTCGAATTCCTCGGCCGTGACGACGACAATTTGTAACGGAGGAAAGCATGAAAAAGCCGATGTATCTGCAGCACGTCAACCTCTACGTGCGGAACGCCGAGCGCTCGAAACAGTGGTACGAGGATCTGCTCGGCCTGCACACCTACGAGTACCGGCCGGGCTGGGCCGCCTTCATGTCGGCCGACACCGAGCAGTCGCACGAGGTTGCGCTGATGCAGTTGGGGCCGGACGCGGCGTTGCAGCAGAAGGGTCAGGTCGGCCTCAACCACATGGCCTGGCGGCTCGAATCGCTCGACGATTTGAAGGAGTTTTATCAGCGCTGCAAGGAGAAGGGCCAACCGATCGAGCGCATCGCCGACCACGGCATCTCGCTCGGCATCTACCTGCGCGACCCCGACGGCAACGGCGTCGAGGTGTTTTATGAGATGGCGCGCGCGGAATGGCCGGTCGACTACCACGTCTTCACCCGCGAGAAGACCGGCAACGGCCGTTTCCCCGGCCCGTGGGACAATGACGAGGCGTTCATGCGGCCGCAGGCGCTGGCGCCGCAGCCGGTCGCCGCGCAGTAGCCTGCGATAGCCTATTCAGCTATTCGTAACTCGTCATTCCCGCGAAAGCGGCAATCCGGAGCCCCGCGATCGACAATCGAGACTGAAACTCTGGACCCCCGCTTTCGCGGGGGTGACGATAAAGAATAGAGGGGATACATGAGCGGCCAATCCGACCAGCTCGCCCGCCTGCTGCTGCGGCAGGAAATCGAGGAGTTCCTCTACCATGAGGCGGAGCTCCTCGACGAGCGGCGCTACGAAGACTGGCTCAAGCTGATCGCCGAGGACATCCGCTACTGGATGCCGATGCGGCGCAACGTCAAGGTCGGCGAGAGCGAGCGCGAGTTCACCCGCGCCGACCACGACATCAACTGGTTCGACGAGGGCCGCGAGACCCTGGAGCGCCGGGTCAGGCAGATCATGACCGGCATCCACTGGGCCGAGGAGCCGGTCTCGCGCATCACCCACATCGTCTCGAACGTGCAACTGCGCGAGGCTACGCCCTCAATCGCCGACGCCGCCGAGGTGTTGGTCAAATCCCGGTTTCTGATCTACCGCAACCGGGTCGAGACCGAGACCGACATCCTCGTCGGCAAGCGCGAGGACCGGCTGCGCCGCGCCGGGCGCGGCTGGCAGATCGCGCGCCGCAAGATCATCCTCGACCAGAATGTGTTGCTGACCAAGAACCTGACGTTTTTCTTTTGATAGCCGCACAATAAGGCGGTGAGAGGGTGAGGTTTTAGGGTATTCGCAAATCGGCCGTGTTTTGTCTTGTGCTTCTTCGTCATTCCCGCGAAAGCGGGAACCCGGGGTCCCGGCCTCCTCAGTTGCCACCCTGGACCCCCGCTTTCGCGGGGGCGGCGGAAGATGCTCATTATCTCACTGGCGAACAAAACGAAGGAAACGGGCTATGGCCACCGCCGGCACGCAAGGGTATCGCAAGGGTCTCGTCGATTTGGGCAGAGGACAGGTCAGCCGCGAGATCTTTGTCAACGAGGCGATCTATGCGCAGGAGCAGGAGCGGCTGTTTGCCCGCGCCTGGCTGTTTGTCGGGCACGAAAGCCAGATCCCGAACCCCGGCGACTTCTTCGTCTCGGGCATGGGCGAGGAGTCGGTCATTCTCTGTCGCGACCGCGCCGGCAAGATCCACGTGTTTTTGAACTCGTGCCGGCATCGCGGCATGAAGGTGTGCCGCTATGACGAGGGCACGACGCCGGTCTTCACCTGCCCGTACCACGGCTGGAGCTACGGCACCGACGGCAAATTGGTCGGTGTCCCCTATTTCCGCGAGGCCTACCACTCGACGCTCGACCGCGCGCAATGGGGATTGGTCGAGGTCGCGCAAATGTGCAACTACAAGGGTGCAATCTTTGCCAATTGGGACGCATCGGCGCCGTCCTTTGCCGAATATCTCGGCGAGTTCGCGCGCTATCTCGACCTGACCTTGGACAGCTGGGGCGGCGAAGGCGGGATCGAGGTGCTGGGCGGCATCCAGAAGTGGTTGATCCCGTGCAACTGGAAGTTCCCGGCCGAGAATTTCTGCGGTGACAGCTACCACAACATCAGCCATCGCTCGGTCGATTTGGTCGGGATCGGGCCCTCGGGCAGCGGCCGGCGCGACATGCGCGAGCGCGAGATGGCGCGTCGCCTGCAGGTGTCGCTCTATGAGCGCGGCCACCAGACCGGGGTCTATGTGATGCCGCAAGGCCAGCCGACCCCACCGGCTTACGGGCATTCGCCGGTCGTCTCCGAATACTTCGCGCATTGCGAGGAGGAGCGGCGGCGCCGGCATGGCGAGTGGGGCCGGGTCATCGGCAGCCCCGGCGAGCTGTTCCCGAACACCGCGCTGCATCCGCGCCAGCCGCGCACGATCGCGGCGTGGCATCCGCGCGGTGCGCATCAGACCGAGGTGTGGCGCTGGTACTTTGTCGACAAGGCTGCCCCTCAGCAGGTCAAGGATTTCCTGCGCGACTACTATATCCGCTATTCGGGCCCGGCCGGCATGACCGAGCAGGACGACATGGAGAACTGGAACTACGCCCACGCCGCGAGCCGAGGCGTGATCGCGCGGCGTTTTCCGTACAGCTACGAGCAGGGCCAGGGGCACGAGATCGACAATTACGAGTGGCAAGGGCTCCGCCTCCCCGGCACGGTCATGGACATCACCGAGGCCAAATCGAGCGAGCACAATCTGCGCAACCTCTACCGCCGCTGGGCCGAGTTCATGGAGGCCGACAGCTGGGACGAGCTCGCGACCTGGCGCCGCGCCGCGGGCGGGATCGCGCGGGCAGCCGAATGAGCGAGATCGTCAACACCCGCGAGCTCGCCCCCGGCATGCAGATCGTGTTGGTCGACGGCGCCGTCGCCGAGGTGGTGTCGAACCCGTTGGACGGCGTGTGGGTCTTCGCCCGCTACATCTCCTCGCCGAGCGACGCCGCGGTCGTCGGCAGCGAGGAGATGATTTTCGCCCAGGACATCGCCGAAATCCGCCCGACGCCCTAGGCGCGGCCGCGATCGTCAAGCGAGCGCGAGAAAGGCGGCCTCTTCATCCGCCAGAAAGCGAGTGATCTCGATTCGATTTCGATAATGAACTACGCTGACGGGTGTCTCGCGGATGGGTCAGGTCTGCTTGAAGAAGCGGGCGGCGTTGTCCCAGAACAGTTTTTTCCGGGTATCCGGCTTCAGGGTTTGCCAGGCGAGGATGTTGTCGATCGAATCCGGGAACTGGCATTCCGAGTGCGGGTAGTCGGAAGCGTACATCAGCACGTCGTCGCCGAGAAATTGGGTGACGGCGTTGAACATGTCCTCGCCTTCCTGGCGCTCGATGCTGCAGAAGAAGCGGCCCGAGCCCATGTATTCGCTCGGCCGATGCTTCAACGGCGCGGTGCCGCCGACGTAAACCGCCTGCTCGTCGAGCCGTCGCGCCCAGAACGGCAGCCAGCCAAATCCGCATTCGAGCACCGCAAGCCGCAGGTCGGGATAGCGGTCGAAGATGCCGCCGCCGACGAACGAGGCGACAAAGCGCATCGCACCCCACGGATGCGAGGCCATGCGGCCGAGGAAGATGTTCTACCAGACATCGCGGTAGCCGGGATAGTAAGGCGGGTTCCAGGTCGAGCTGTGGTGCGCGATCGGCAGACCGTGATCGGCCGCGGCATGCCAGATCGGGTCGAGGTCGGGGCTGTCGGGCGGGAGGTCGGGCGCCAGCATCGGCTTGACCGCGACCGCCCATTTCGAGTTGCCCCACTCGTCGATCTCGCGCACGGCGTCCTCGACGTTGCGGCCGGAGGCCACGATCAATCCCTTCAGCCGGTCGGGGAACTGGCCGCAGAAATCCGCCATATGGCGGTGGTGGGCGCGCGCCATCCCCGCCTCGAACGACGGGTCGGACAGGCCGACGACGCTCATCCACGAGCCGGGAATCAGGAAATGGACGTCGGTCCCCTCGTCGTCCATGTCGGCGACGCGGTTTGCGGCGTCGTCGTCGTTGACCCCCGGCCGCGGCGTCTTGCTGCCACGCCACCGCGACTCGCGGCCGGAAAAGGTCGCGCGCGGCTCGGCCTCGCCGAGGATGCGGCGATAGTATTTGGTCGCGACGCGGTAATTGTGGAGCCCGCCGCCCTCGGCTGCGCGCCCGGCCGGCAGCCGGTATTGCGCCAATTCGGCGAGCCGCGGGCGAAAGCCGGGGTCGACATACCGCTCGAGCACCTCGGCGGCGGGGTTCACATGGGTGTCGGCGTCAAAAACGCGGTAGCCGTTTTTCATGTCGCTCCTCCCGTTTTGTGTCCTCCGCCGCGGCGAGTCCGGGAGCATCCGGAAAATGCCCTTCGGAGCGCCGGGGGCTAAAACTTTACATCAGCAACCCATCGCCAAGAAAGCCGGCGGTCGGCGCGCGGGGTCGGTCCCCCGGGTCCGCGGACATCCGATCGGGGCGAGGGTAGGCTGCGGCCGCCCGGGTCTCCAATTCAACGGGAGCCGCCGGCGGCGGCCACCGGCGGATAGTATTGCGGGGCTTCGCGGCGGTCGCGCATGCCGTAATCGCGAATGATGCGTACGGCGCGGTGACGCAGTTCCGGCCAGCGCTCGGCCGGGCTCCACACGCGCGCGGCGGCGGCATCCTTCCACGACACCAGCAACAACAGCTTTTCCCGGTCGTTGAGACCCTCAAAGGTCTCATGCTCGACGACACCATCGGTTCCCGTGGGGAGGCCCAGTTCGGCCGCAAGATCGCCCGGCGCCTGGCCAGCCGCGACGCCCGCCGCGATCTCGGTGATCGTCGCGAGCTTGGCCTCGCCGGTTTCGGTCTCGTCAAAGCGCTGCTGCGGCGGCCCTTCGCCCCGGCCGAGGTCGCTGTCGGCGGTGACCTCGCCGACGCGCAGATGGTAGTCGTCAAAGATTTCGGATCGGCCGCGCGCCTGGGCTTCGTGATGGCGGGCGAGAGTGCGCCAGCGGACCACCGCCTTCTCGTCCCGCCACAACGACAGCGACAGCACGCGGTTCTCGCGGCGCCGGCCGGCAAAGCGCTCGTTTGCGATAAAGCCGTCGACTTTCTCCAGATCGGGGCGCAGCGAGCCGGCGAGCGCGAGATAATCCTCCCAGCGATCCGGCTTCGGCTGCACCTCGAAGATCACGGCAAACATCTTTTTTTCTCCCGATCCGAAGCGATCCGGCCACCTCACAGATATGGCGGCACAGATATGGCGGCGGACGGCACCTTGGTCGACCGCGAACGTCGCGGCGGCGATCGAACCGTTGGCGGCTCGACGCGGCCGGCGCCGGAAATCTTCGGAACCGCGCCGTCGGCGGGGCCGTTCGCGGATTCACAGCAACCGAATGGAGGATCGCGAGTGGATACGGTTGAAAGAACGGACGCCACCGTGCGCGAAACCGCCCGGCTGATCGCCAGCGACAAGGTCGAAAGCACCGCGGTGCGCGACAGCGCCGGCAACAAGGTCGGCACGATCGAGCGGCTGATGATTGACAAGCGCTCGGGCAAGGTCGGCTATGCGGTCATGAGCTTTGGCGGCTTTCTCGGCATGGGCTCGGACTACGTCTCGTTGCCGTGGCATGTGCTGCGCTACAATGAGAACCTCGATGCCTATGAGGTGAACATCACCGAGAACCAGCTGCGCGGCGCCCCACCGGCGGCCGGCGGATGGGACACC
>DATMLF010000038.1:0-57310 GCA_035570595.1 Allostellaceae bacterium | reverse complement strand
GGTCAGCGCGGCGCGGCGGCGAGGTTGCCGCCATCGACGGTGACGAACGAGCCGGTGGTGTTGCGTGCCAGACTAAGTGCCAGAAAGGCTTTCGCGACGTCCTCGGCGGTGACTTCGCGACCGAGCAGGTTGCGCGCCATGTATTGCGCCTCGGTGATGCCATAGGCGGCGGCCCGTGAGCTGATGTAGTCGGACGTCATGATCCCGCTGCGGATGCCGTCGGCGTTGACCGCGTTGGCGCGGATGCCGGCGCTGCCATATTCGAGCGCGTACTGCTTCATCAGGAACAGGGTTGCGGCCTTCGGGAGCCCGTAAGGCCCGGCGTTCGGCCCTTGGCTCACGGCTTGCCGCGACACGTTGAACAGCAGGACGCCGCCGGTTTCTTGCGCCAGCATGATGCGCACCGCGTTTTGCGCGACTGTCTGATGGGCGAAGAAATTCAATTCGAAGCTCTGCCGCAACACCGCGTCGCCGACTTCGCCGATCCGGCCTTGCCAGGCGGCACCGGCATTGGAGACGACGATGTCGAGGCCGCCGAACGTCTCGGCAACACGGTCGAACGCGACGCGCACCGCGATCGGATCGGTCACGTCGCAGGCGAGACCGAGCGACGCCCCGCCGAGCTTTTTGGCCGAGGCCGCCACCGTGTCGCCGTCAATGTCGAAGAGCGCCACCTCGGCGCCGTCGCGCGCCATCGCCCGCGCGATCGCAAAGCCGATCGTGCCGGCGCCGCCGGTCACCACCGCGACCTGCCCGGCGAGCGGCTTTTCGGCGGCCTGGCCGAGCTTGGCCTGCTCAAGCGACCAATACTCGATGTCGAACATGTCGGCCTCGCCGACCGGCGCGAACCGGCCGACCGCCTCGGCGTCGGTTACGGTCGCGACCGTCGCCTCTGCGATGTCGGCGGCGATCCGCGCGTCCTTGGCGTTGCCGCCGAGCCCGAACAGGCCGAGCCCCGGGACCAGGATAACCCGCGGCATCGGGTCGAGCTCGCGCTTCGGCACCGGCTGGCGCGGGTTGTGGCCGGCGAAATAGGCGTGGTAGTCGGCGGCAAAGCGCGCGACCGCGTCTTGCACCGCCGCCTTTAACGCGTCGAGCTTTCCGGGTTCGGGCGGCGGCGCGACCAGCGGATAATTCTTTGTGCGCAAGGTGTGGTCGGGGGTGGCCACGCCGGCCTGGCTGTAGCGACAAAGATCGGCGCCGTTGACGTAGTCGAGGATCGCGGGGCCGGTGCGGAACTCGAGAACGAAACGCTTGTAGGCGCCGGCCTCGCCCGGCGAGGGCATCGCGCAGGCGCCGCGCAGGATTGGCGCGACCTCGGCCAGGCCGGCAATTGCCGCGGGAAGCCGGGCGGCGGGAAACACCACGGTGTTGCGCCGCCGTGCCAGCCGCTCCTCAGCCTGGCTGACGGCCGCGACCATGCGCTCGTAGGCGTCCCGCGCGCTGTCGCCGAAGGTAAAGATGCCGTGCTTCAGCAGCACCAGCCCCTCAACATCGGGGTCGGCCTCGAACACCTCGGCGGCCTTCTTGGCGAGCTGAAAGCCCGGCATGATGTAGGGCACGAGCCCCAACCGGCCCTCGTAGAGGTCGGCGCAGCGCTCGGCGGCGTCGGGCTGGTCGGCGAGGCTCAACACCGCGGTCGAGTGCGTGTGGTCGACAAACTTGTGCGGCAGAAACGCGTGCAGAAGGGTTTCGACCGACGGGTTGGGGGCGCCGGGGTCGATCAGGTTGGCGCGTTGCACCCGCACCATGTCCTCGTCGGACAGGCTCTCGCGCGCCCGCAATTTGCGCAGCGGCGCCAGCCGCACTGCGGGCAGCCCGGCGGGCTCGATCGCCGCCATGTCCCAGCCGCTGCCCTTGACGCACAGCACCTCGGCGTCCTCGTCAAGCAAATCCTTGACGACCGTTTTGACCGAGGTGTTGCCGCCGCCATGCAAGACCAGCTTCGGGTCGCCTCCCAAAAGGCGCGACGTGTAGACCCGCAATCCCAAGTCGCGGCCGACGCCCTCGGCAGCATAGCGCTCGACCAGCCGCTCTGCCGCGATGTCCGACCATAGGCTTTGCATGGTTGCCTCCCGTCGCAAAGCGGCACCGCCCGCTTATCAATGCAGCCCGGCGCTGCAGGAGACAAGAGGCGAAGCTTTTTGAACCGGCTCCGGCGAAGAACCTCGGGACCGCGGCCGGCTGGGATGCGCGCCGGCGCAAAGCTCGGCAGCGTTAAACTTGTATCCACCGATCCCGGTGAAGACTAAAAAAGGTCGGGTAGCGCGAGCTTGCCGGTCGCCATTTGGAGCAGGATCCGGAAATGGCCCGTTCCTTGAGGTTCCGATGCGGCGCGCGCGGCGAGTTTTCTAGTTGGTATAGCGGGCATCGCGTTGTGCCGGGCAGCCGCGTCCAACCGTGATCCGGTCAAACCCGCGGGACTTCGATACATGGAGGGGAATGGTGAGGCTGCGAATTCTGGCATTGCTCGGCATGTTGACCGGCGCGGGTCTTGGCTTCGCGTCCGTCGCGGCTCCGGCGGCGGAACCCGCCGCCGCCCCGCAACAGCCGCAGATCAGCGCCGAGGCGAGCGCCGCGCTGCAGCGCATGGGCGACACGCTGCGCGCGCAGCAATTTTCGTTTCAGGCGCAGACGTTCCGGGTCTATGCCGGCCCGCAGGGCGAGCCGCTGCACATTTTTCACACGCTCGACGTCACAGTGCGCCGGCCGAACCGGCTCCTGGTGCTGAGGAATGGCGACGACGGCCCGGGAAAGCTTGTCTACGACGGCAAGACGCTGTTCATCTACATGGGCGACGCCAACAAATACGCCAGCATTCCGGTGCCGGGCACGATCGAGGGGATGATGAAGGAGGCGATGGGGCGGCTCGGGGTCGACTTCCCGCTCGCCGACTTTTTGACCGATGCGCCGAGCAAGTCGTTTCTGAGCGGTGTCACCGCGGGTCAGGTCGTCAACACCGTGACGGTCGACGGCGTGCCCTGCCTGCACATGGTCTTCTCGCAGCCCCCGGGCATCCAGCTTGAACTGTGGCTCGAAAAGAACGCGCAGTCCCTGCCGCTTCGGCTGGTCGTGACCTACCAGTCGCTGCCGGGCTCGCCGAATTTCATCGCCACCTTTTCCAACTGGAATTTCTCGGTCCATCCCGCCGACAGCGATTTTGTCTTTCAGCCGCCGGCGGGCGCGGTGCGGGTGGCGCTAAAGCCTCCGGCGGCTGCTCATCCGGCGCCGGCGGGCGCGGCGACGGCCCCGGGAGGCGCCAAATGAATCGCCTCGGCCTCGTCTGCGCGGCCGTCATATTGGCCGCGGTGTCCGGGCAGGACGCCTTTGGCTGGGGTGCGGTCAGCGGACCACGCGGGGGCGCGGCCTATCGCGGGCCGATGGGCGGTGCGGCGGTGCGCGGCCCCAATGGCGGCGCCGCGGTGCGCGGTCCCTACGGCGCCGGCGCGGTGCGCGGCCCGGCCGGCAACACCGCGGTGCGCGGCCCGGCCTACGGCGGCGGTGCGGTCTATCGCGGCGGCGGTTATTACGGCGGCGGCTATTACGGGGGCGCCGGCGTCGCTGCCGGCGTGGCGGCGGGCGCCGCGGTCGGGGCCGCCGCCGCGGCTTCAAGCTACTACGGCACCCCTTACAACTACCCGCCGCCTTATTATTGCGCGCCGGGCTACAGCTGCCCGCCGCCCTATTACCCGCCCTGACCCGCGGATGGGGGCATCTGGCGGCGCTCAGCGAGCGAACGCGGCAAAGATTTCGTCGAGCGCGGTCAGCTGGTTGCCGTTGAGCGAATTGGGGACGAGGACCGGGGTATCGACGCCGGCGTCGTACCACGCCGCGAGCCGGTCGCGAACCTTGGCCGCGGACCCGGAGAGCGTGTTGTCGGCGACCCAGCGGTCGGTCAGATAACGCGGGATGTCGTCGCGGCGCTCCTCCGCGATCGCCCGTTCTACCCCCGCCATCTCCGCGCCGTACCCGGCCTCCTTCCAGTAGTTGCGATAATTCGGCAGCAGCACGTAGCGCACGAGCCGCCGGCGGTGCAGCGCCAAGGCCGCGCTCTCGTCGTCGGCGATGCACACCGGCAGCATGTTGCCGACGAGGAAGTCGGGGCTGTTTCGCTTGCCGCTGGGAACAACGGACAGCGAGGCCGCCATGTGCGACAGGCTGGCGTTCGCGAACAGCACGCCCTGGGCAATCTCGGCGGCGAGCGCCACCATCCGGCGCCGCAATGCGGCAAGCACGACGGGCGGCAAGTCGCCGATGCCCTCGAACGATCTCAGCTTCTCGACAAAGGCGCGCGTGTCGGCGAGCGGCTTTCCGACCGCGACGCCGAGCCGCTGGTGGGTCGGGCCATGCGCGACCCCGATGCCAAAGCGAAAGCGGCCGCTCGACACCTCATGGATGTAGGCGGCGCTCATCGCGAATTCCTCGGGCGTCTGGGCATAGATCGGGGCGATCGCGGTCCCAAAACGGATACGCTCGGTGGTGAGGGCGAGCCCGACGCATTGCGCCATGTTGCTCCAGCGGCTTGGCATGTAGATGCCGGAAAAGCCGCGCCTTTCGACCTCGCGGGCGATGTCGAGGGTCTGCCGCCGCCGACCCGGCACGGCGACGAGGCTGATCGCGGGAAGGCGTTCGGGCATAGGGGCGCTCCGTTGTTGCCGATCGACACCGAGCCTATTCGGCGGGCCGCTTCGGTGCAATTCGCCCGCTGCTGGAGATCGCGCGTTCCACCCCTCGGGCCGGCGTTGTCGCCGTGGTCCTTCGCCCGTCGCCAAGCCTTGCTCCGCCGGCGGGCAACCCGTAGATTTGGTGTGCCAAGCGCGGCCGGACCAAGCGCCGTCGGCCGCGGTTGCTGTGAGAAAAACGGCGGGCCCCAAGGCGGGGGTGAGAAGAACATGAGCCCAGTCGAATGAGCTTTGAAATTCCCGGCGTGCTGTGGCGCCGCGACCCGGCGACGGCGCCCGTGCCGTTGGTTTTCGACTCGCCGCACAGCGGGTCGCAATATCCCGAGAATTTCCGCTTTACCTGCGCCTTCGACACGCTGCGCCGCGCCGAGGACGCTTATGTCGACGAGCTTTATGGTGCCGCACCCGAGCACGGCGCCACCTTGATCGGCGCGCTGTTTCCGCGCAGCTACCTCGACCCCAACCGCGGCGTCGACGACATCGACGAGGCGCTGATCGACGGCGAGTGGCCAACCCCGCTGCGACCGTCGCAGAACACGCGCGCCGGCCTCGGCCTGGTGCGCCGCGTCGCCCGCCCGAGCACGCCGATCTACGAGGGCAAGCTCACCGTCGACGAGGTTCTGGCCCGCATCGAGCGCTGTCACACGCCTTATCATCGCGTGCTCGACGACGCCTGTACCCGGCTGCACGCCGAGTTCGGCACCGTCTGGCACGTCAACTGCCACTCGATGCCGTCAAAGCGCAGCGCCCGCGACATCGGGCGGCCGGCGGATTTTGTCCTTGGCGATCGCGACGGCACGACATGCGCCAAGGAATTTACCGATTTCGTCGCCAGCGTGCTGCGCCGCCGCGGCTACGACGTGCGGATCAACGAAATCTACAAGGGGGTCGAGATCGTCAAACGCCAGGGATGCCCGGCGGCGCGGCGCCACAGCCTGCAGATCGAGGTCGACCGCGCGCTCTATATGGATCAGAAGACCTTCGAGAAGAACGCCAATTTTTCCCAGCTTCAGTCGGACATCACCCATCTGATCGAGATGCTCGGCCGTTTCGCCGGCGAGCGGCGGTGAAGGCGCGGGTGACAATCTCTCGGCGCGGCGTCTGATGGCAGCCAAAATCACGCTCGCCATGCTGGCGTCGGCCGGCACCGACGAATTCCCGGTCATAGACCTTGCCGGCTATCTGGCCGGTGCCTCCGGAGCGCTCGACGATGTCGCACGCCAGTTGCGCGCCGCCCTCGAAGAGATCGGTTTTTTGATCGTCGTCAACCATGGGATCGGCGCCGACCTGCTCGACGGCGTCGTCGAGCGGACGCGCCGCTTTCACGCGCTGCCCTTCGCCGAAAAGACCGCCCTCGGGGTCGATCGCGGCAACGGCAACGGGTTTACCGGCTATCTCGCTTCGGGCGGATATTCGGTGCGCACCTCAAAGGTCAACGACAACACCAGACCCGATCTCAACGCCGCCTTTTTTATGGACCGCGAGCGCCCGGCGGACGATCCCGATGTGTTAGCCGGAAAGCTGTTTCGCGAGCCCAACAAATGGCCGACCGGGCTGCCGGGTTTTCGCGATTTCCTGCTGCGCTACTGGGACGCGCTGGAGGCCTTTTCGCGCCGCCTGCTGCCGGCGTTTGCCGCGGCGCTCGACCTGCCGCCGGACTATTTCGATCGCGCCTTTGAGGACGCGCAATGCGTATTGCGCCTGTCGCACTTCCCGGCCGTCGGCTACGCCGAGAACCAGTTCGGCCTGGCGCCGCACACCGACGCCAATTTCTTTACGGTGTTGCCGCAGGCCAATGTCGAGGGCTTGTATATTCGCCCGCGCGGGCGCGGCTGGATCAAGGCGCCGCGTGTCACCGGCTCGCTAATCATCAACTCGGGAGACATGTGCCGGCGCTGGACCAACGACCGGTTTCTGTCGACCGAGCATCTCGCGGTCAATTTGAGCGGCCAGGACCGCTATTCGACGCCGTTCTTTTACACGCCGCACATCGACCATCCGATCGTGTGCCTGCCGACGTGCTGCGACGCCGCCAACCCGGCGAAGTATCTGCCGATCACCTATGGCGAGTATCGCGTCTGGTGGCTCGACAACAACTACAGAACACGGCTGGAGGAGGCATGATGGCCAAGATCCCGAAGATTCTCCACGAGCACATAAACACCGCCTTTCCGGCGAACGTATGCCTCGTCGGCAGCGTATTGCCCAACGGCTATGCCCAGGTCACGCCACGCGGCGGCACGATGGTCTACGACGACGAGCACATTGCGCTGTGGGAGCGCGGCAGGGGCTCGACCAACGCCAACCTGCGCGACGGCACCGCGCTCACGGTTTATTTCCGCAAGCCGCAGCTGCGCGAGGACGGCGTGCTGCCAAAGGGCGGCATCGCGCGCTTTTACGGGCGTGCAAAGGTTTACCGGTCGGGGCCGGTCTATGAGGAAATATGGCGCCGCCTGGTGCAGCCGGAAAAGGACCGCGACCCGCAAAAGGCAGGCTTTGCCGTGCTGATCGAGGTCGAGCGCGCCGAGGATCTCGACGGCCAGCCGCTGCCGCCGGACTGAGCGTAGCTCCGGCCGATACCCGCCGGGTTCAGCGCAGCAGCCTCGCGTTGAGCCGGGCCAGGCGGGTTTCGGCCTCGGCGTCGGACCCGAGATTGCGCGCGCGCAGATACCATGTCCGTGCTTCGCCGGGGTCGGGCCGCGCCCTCCACAGATGATAGCGGCGCAGGAATACGGGGTCGTAGCTTGCTCCGATCCCCAAGGCGCCCCGTCCCTCGCCCGCCGCGAACGCCCGCAGGTAATAGAGCCGCGCCGTCGTCAAGTCGCCACTCCGAAAGGCGTCGTCGCCCTGGGCCAAAAGGGCCGCAATCTCGGCGGCGGAGGGCGGTGCGGTCATCGCCGGCCCGGGCGCGACGGCTGGCGCCGCCTCGGCCGCCTTGGGTAGTGCCGCGGGCTTTGGCACGACGGCCGCCGGCGCCGGTCTGGTTTCGGCCGGCGGCGTGCTGGGTGGCGCCGACGACGCCGGCTTTGTCTCGGCTGGCGGCGGGCTGGGTGGCGCTACCGTTATCGGCTTTGTCTCGGCTGACGGTGCGGCGACCGCTGGCGGGGGCGATGTCGCGGCGATCGTCGAGTTCGGCAGCTTGGCGGTGGGCTCCGAGACCGGGACTGCCGGCAGGGCGCCGGCCGCCGCCCTCTTTGCGACTGCGGCACTCGCGGTCGGCGGCAAACTGACCTTGACGGAGGGTGGCGGCGCGCCGGTCACGCGCGCGGCGCGCGCCAGCGGCGATGCAGCGGCTGGGGCCGGGTGCGGCCGGATCGGAGGTGCCGGCTGCTCGACCAGCAAGGACAAACCGATGCCGAAAAATGCGATGATCGTAGCACCGGCGGCGACCCCGAGGCCGCCGAGCGAGAGGATGGCGCCGATCTCGAGGCGCCCCGGCCTGGGGCCGCCGGTCAAAGCCGCCGCCGGCAGCGGCGATGCCTGGATTATCGGGGCCGCGGGTTGGGAACGGGGTCGGAATGTCGGACCGCGCATGTCCCTGTTTCCTCTCTGGTCGAAAATCCTGCCAGATATGATCCCAAATTGGCAATTCCGACGTGTTTGCGCGCCGTGTGTCGTTCCGCGTCGAGCAGCGGGCCGCATCGCCTGTTGCAGAGGCTGGCGCGGCCCCCCACTGTCATTCTCGTGCAACCCTGACGGCGCGACCGGATGAGCTGGCTGACCAATTTCGTTTTGCCCAAGATCCGTGCCGTCGTCAGCAAAAAGGACGTGCCGGACAATCTGTGGAAAAAGTGTCCGGGCTGCGGGCAGATGCTGTTTCACCGCGAGCTCGAGGCCAATTTCGACGTGTGCCGCAATTGCGGCCACCATCTACGCATCGGCGCGGTGCGGCGGCTGCAGATCCTGTTCGACGAGGGCGCCTTCACCCGCATCGAATTGCCAAAGCCGGTGGTCGACCCGCTGCGGTTTCGCGACCGCCGCCGCTATGCCGACCGGCTCAAGGAGGCGCAGACCGCGCTCGGTTCCGGGAGCGACGCGGTCGTCGTCGGTCATGGCCGGATCGGCGGTCATCGGGCGGTCGTCGCGGCGTTTGACTTCGGCTTTATGGGCGGCTCGATGGGGGTCGCCGCCGGCGAGGCGATCGTGGCCGCGGCGCGGCTCGCGGTGCTGCAGGAAGCGGCACTGGTCGTCGTGCCGGCCTCGGGCGGGGCGCGCATGCAGGAAGGCGTGCTGTCCCTGATGCAGATGCCGCGCACGATCATCGCCGCCGACATGGTGAAGGAGGCGGGCCTTCCCTACCTCGCGCTGTTGACCGACCCGACGACGGGCGGCGTTTCGGCCTCGTTCGCGATGGTCGGCGACATCACCCTGGCCGAGCCCGGCGCGGTCATTGGCTTTGCCGGCGCGCGGGTGATCGAGGAGACCATCCACGAGAAATTGCCCGATGGATTTCAGCGCGCCGAGTACCTGCTCGACCACGGCATGATCGACATGGTGGTGCCGCGCGCGGAACTGCGGGCGACGGTCGGCCGGCTGCTCGGCCTGCTGGGCGAGACGCGGCCGGCGAACCCGTCGGCACCGGCGTTGCCGGGGGCGGCATGACCGGCGAGGCCAGCGACATCGTGCTGGAGCGCCTCTCGCGCCTGCATCCAAAGCTGATCGACCTGTCGTTGGGTCGGGTCGAAGGGCTGCTCGCCGCCCTCGGCAACCCAGAGAAGCATTTGCCGCCGGTCATCCACATCGCCGGCACCAACGGCAAGGGCTCGACGCTTGCCACCTTGCGCGCCTGCCTCGAAACCGGCGGTTGGCGGGTGCATGCTTACACCTCACCCCACCTGGTGCGGTTTCACGAGCGCATCCGCCTCGCCGGAAAGCTGATCGAGGAAGACCGGCTGGTCGAGCTCCTCGAGGAGTGCGAGCGCGCCAATCGCGGCGTGCCGATCACCTATTTCGAGATCACGACCGCTGCGGCGCTTCTCGCTTTCGCCCGCACGCCGGCCGATTTTGTGCTGCTCGAGACCGGGCTCGGCGGCCGCCTTGACGCGACCAACGTCGTAGCGCGGCCGGCGGCAACCGCGATCACCCCGATCTCGCTCGACCACCAAGCCTTTCTCGGCGACACGATCGCGGCGATCGCGGGCGAGAAGGCCGGCATCCTGAAGCCCGGCTCGCCGGCGATTATCGGCCCGCAGCCGTCCGAGGCGGCGGCCGTCTTCGACGCCCGCGCCGCCGCGGTTGGGGCGCCCCTCATTCGCTTCGGCCGCGAATGGCAATGCGTGCCCGGCGGCGGCGGCATGCGCTACGAGGGGCCGCGCTGGCGGCTCGACCTGCCGTCGCCGTCACTGTTGGGCGCGCACCAGATCGCCAACGCTGGCACCGCGATCGCCTGTCTTGAGCAACTGAGCGAATTCCCGACAACCCGAGAAACGATTGCCGAAGGGCTGCGCCACATCGACTGGCCGGCGCGCCTGCAACGGCTGACCCGCGGACCATTGGTCGAGATGCTGCCCAAGGAGTGGGAATTGTGGCTCGACGGCGGCCACAATCCGGGTGCCGGCGAGGTCTTGGCGGCAACGCTCGTGGACTGGGCCGACCGCCCCGTCGATCTGGTCGTCGGCATGCTCAACACGAAAAACGCCGCCGGCTTCCTGGCGCCGCTCGCCGCGCATGCCCGCAGGCTGTGGGCCGTCACGATCCCCGGCGAGGAGAACGCCCTGCCCGCGCCCGCGATCGTCGCCGCGGCCCGCTCTACCGGGCTCCTCGGCGAAGAAGCGCGATCGGTCGATGGCGCGTTGCGCGCCGCCGTCGCCCGGCCCGGCCCGGCCCGCGTCCTGATCTGCGGCTCGCTTCACTTCGCCGGAGCCGTCCTCGCCAAGAACGGGTGAATGCGGCGTAATCCGCCGGCCGAGATTACCCGGCGCGAATGAGCGAACCGGGATCGGCGCGGAAACCGGGGAATGCGATATAAGCTCGCCGCGTTGTTGCCACGCCGGAGCGCTAATGCGTTGGGGATGGCGTCCTGGTCAACACTGTAGCCATGAACTCGAAAGCTTCATCCCGGGCACTGGAAGTGTCGGAGGCGCGGCTTCGCGCCATTTTTGACACGAGCCATCTATACCAGGGGCTGCTCGCCCCCGACGGCAAGGTGCTGCATGCCAATGCGACCGCGCTGCACGGCATCGCGTCGACCTTGGATGCAGTCGTCGGCAAGCCGTTTTGGGAAACCGCCTGGTTCACCGACACGCCCGGCGTGCGCGAAATTGTTCGCAAGGCCGTCGCGGCGGTTGCCGGCGGCGAGACCGTGCGCCGGGAGATGCTTCTGAACCTGCCCGCCGGCCGGCGCTCGTTCGATTTCGCGATGCGCCCGATTCGCGACGAGCAGGGGGCGATTGTCGGCCTCGTGCCGGAAGCGGTCGACATCACCGAGCGCCGCCAGGCGGAGGAGGCGCTGCGTCAAAGCCAAAAGATGGAGGCGGTGGGTCAGCTGACCGGCGGTCTCGCCCACGATTTCAACAATTTGCTGACCGGGGTCATCGGCAGCCTCGAACTGCTGCAAGCGCGGATCGGCAAGGCGGCGAGCGGCGATCTCGAGCGCTACATAACGATGGCCCGAAGCTCCGCCGAGCGCGCGGCGGCTCTCACTCATCGGCTGCTGGCGTTCGCCCGCCGACAGACCCTTGACGCCAAACCGGTGGACGTAGACCAGCTGGTCGCTGGCATGGAGGAATTGGTGCGCCGCACGATGGGACCGCAGATTGCGGTCGAAGTCATTTGCCGCGACGCGTTGTGGGCCGCCCTTGTCGATCCCAACCAGCTCGAAAACGCCCTCCTCAACCTTTGCATCAACGCCCGCGACGCGATGCCCGACGGCGGCCGGCTGACCATCGAAACATCGAATATTTCGCTCGACGAACGCGCCGCCCGCGAGCAGGAGCTGCCGGCGGGGCAGTTTTTGTCGCTGTGCGTCTCCGACACCGGCACCGGGATGACGCCCGATGTCATCGAGCGGGCCTTTGACCCGTTCTTCACGACCAAGCCGATCGGCGAAGGAACCGGCCTCGGCCTCTCGATGATCTACGGGTTTGCGCGCCAGTCGGGCGGGCAGGTTCGCATCTGTTCCGAGCCGGGACGGGGCGCCGCGGTCCGCCTCTACCTGCCGCGTCACGACAGCGCCGAAAGCCCTGCCCACCGTGCCGTCGAGCCCGGCGAGCCGCGGCGCGCCGAGGACGGCGAGACCGTCCTCGTCATCGACGACGAACCGGCCGTGCGCATGCTGGTGGTCGAGGTCCTCTCCGATCTCGGCTACACTGCGATCGAGGCGCCCACCGGCGCCGCCGGGCTGAGGGTGCTGCAATCCGGCAGACGGGTGGACTTGGTCGTGACCGACGTGGGGCTGCCGGGCGGCATGAACGGGCGTCAGCTTGCCGATGCCGGGCGGGTTTTACGGCCGGGGCTGAAAGTGCTGTTCATCACCGGATACGCGGAGAGTGCTGCGATCGGCGACGGCCGCCTCGGCCCCGGGATGCAGGTGCTGACCAAGCCGTTCGGGATGCGGGCGTTGGCGAGCCGCATTCGAAGCATGATCGCCGAATCCTGACCCACCCCGGCGACGCGGGGATGGGCAAGCGCAAGGGGGCGCCGCAAGCCCCCAAGCGCCTCAACGCCATCCCGACGAAAGTCGAGACCCACGGTCGCCGTGGATACCGGCCTTCGCCGGTAAGACCGGGAAGAAGGCGCAGAAATCTTCGATCCAAGACACTCGGGGTCGAATTAAACGCCCGAAATCCGACCGCTTTCGTAATGCTGCGAAGCCGGCAAAGCGCGTCTACCCGTGGCCCCCGACCCTCGCTTCGCAGGGCGAGCGCAACAACACGCGGCGGGGTCCCGCGGGGTCAGGTTTCCGAGCCGTAGCCGAGCCGGGGGGCGTGCCGTGTCAGTTCGGCGGCGACGGCGCGCGCCGCGAGATCGATGTCGGCGAGCTCGCGAATGACGTGCGCGGGGAGCCGCTCGGTGGCGCGGGCGCTGTGGCCGGCGAGGATGCGGCCGCGCTCCGTCTCCAACGACGCCTGCAGACGCACCAGCTTTTCGCGTTCGGTTTTCATGACGGCAAGCCTCTCAGTTAATTGTGTCTGTCGGGGTGGGGAGGCCGTGGCGGGACGGCCTCGCCAACGCCAGCCCATATAGGAAGGCCTCGGATCGGGTCAATAGATTGGAATAGGTCTAATTCTAATTTCCCGGTCGGCGGCCGGCACGCGGGGAAGAAGGCGCGCCTTGGCGGCGTCAGCGGTGTCGGCCGCCGAGATAGCACAACACGGGGCGAGCGAACCGGCTGGCCTTCTCCGCTCGGCGGTGCTAGACACGTCCGGCCGATCGCACGCCCGCGGGAGAGGCCGCACCCCTTGAGTTGAACGGGGAGGTGCGGCGCCGAAGGAGCAACCGCCCCGGAAACTCTCAGGCAAAAGGACCGCGGGCGGAAGGGCGCTCTGGAAAGCAGCGGCTGGGGTTCGCACTCCGGCCGCTCACCGAAGGAGTAAACCCGCACCCACCCGAACCGGGTGAGCGCTGGTGAATCTCTCAGGGTCCACGACAGAGGGGGCACAGGGGACGCAACCGCGTCCGCTCTCTGTCGGAGGTGACCCGGTGTCCGCAGATCACGCCCCGCCGCTGCAGCGGACGCCGCTTTATTCGCTCCATCAATCGCTCGGCGCCCGGATGGTGCCGTTTGCAGGCTACGAGATGCCGGTGCAATACCCCGCCGGCATCCTCGCCGAGCATCTGCATACCCGGGCTGCGGCTGGGCTCTTCGACGTGTCGCACATGGGCCAGCTGCGCCTCGCCGGCATCGACCCGGCGGCGGCGCTCGAAACGCAGGTCCCCGGTGACCTTCGCGGGCTCGGCCCGATGCGCCTGCGCTACACGCTGCTGCTGAACGACGACGGCGGCATTCTCGACGACCTGATGGCGACCCGGCTCGGCGACGGTGGGTTGCTTGTCGTCGTCAACGCCGCGACCAAGGACGCGGATGTCGCCCATCTGCGCGACCGGCTGGGCGGGGGCGTGAGCGTCGACCGGCTCGACGACCGCGCCCTGTTGGCGTTGCAGGGGCCGGCGGCGGCCGGGGTTTTGCGCCGCCTCGCGGACGGCGTCGCCGGGCTGGCGTTTATGAGCGCGGCGGAAGCAACGCTCGACGGCCACCAATGCCTGGTCACGCGCTCCGGCTACACCGGCGAGGACGGGTTCGAGATTTCGCTGCCGGCGGCGGCGGCGCCGGCGCTGGCGACAAGGCTGCTCGCCGAACCCGAGGTCGCGCCGGTCGGGCTCGGCGCCCGCGATTCGCTGCGCCTCGAAGGCGGGCTGTGCCTTTACGGCCACGACATCGACGCGACGACGACCCCGGTCGAAGCCGACCTTGCCTGGACGATCGGCAAAAGGCGGCGCGAGCACGGTGGCTTTCCGGGCGCCGCGGTCATTCTCCGCCAGCTCGCGCAAGGCCCGGCGAGGCTGCGGGTCGGCATCCGCCCCGACGAGCGCGCCCCGGCGCGCGAGGGGACGCCGATCGTCAATTCCACCGGGGAACAGATCGGACGCGTGACCAGCGGCGGCTACGGCCCCTCGGTCGGGGCGCCGGTCGCGATGGGCTATGTCGCGGCCGCATATGCCGCCGAGGGCACGCCCCTTTCGCTGATAGTGCGCGGCGCCGCACGCCCCGCGCATGTCGCGCCGCTGCCTTTTGTCCCGCACCGCTACCACCGGGCCTGAGCCCGCAACAAGGAAACCGCCGATGACAGCTCCGCGCTTTACGAAGGACCACGAATGGGTTCGGCTCGACGGCGACCTCGTCACGGTCGGCATCAGCGATTACGCGCAGTCGCAGCTCGGCGACGTCGTCTATGTCGAATTGCCCGAGCCTGGTCGTCGTGTCGAGCGGGGCAAGGAGGCGGCGGTCGTCGAATCGGTCAAGGCGGCGAGCGAGGTCTACGCCCCGGTCTCGGGCGAGGTCGTGGAAATCAATTCGGCGCTCGCCGCCGACCCGGCCAAGGTCAACGCCGACGCGATGGGCGAAGGGTGGTTTCTGAAGGTGCGCCTCGCCGACCCGAGTGAGCTCGACGGCCTGATGGACGAGGCCGCCTATCTGCGTTTTGTCGAGGAGCAGCCCTAGATGCGCTACCTGCCGCTGACCGAGGCCGATCGCGGCGCGATGCTGGAGGCGATCGGCGTAGCCTCGGTCGACGCGCTGTTCGCCGAGGTGCCGCCCGCGGCCCGGCTCGACGGACTTCTCGACCTGCCGCGGGCGCAGGGCGAGATCGAGGTCGAGCGGGCGATCGGCGGCATGGCGGCGCGCAACGTCGCGGCCGGGTCGGCACCGTTTTTTGTCGGCGCAGGGGCCTATCGCCATCACGTGCCGGCGGCGGTCGACCATCTGATCCAGCGCGGCGAGTTCCTGACCTCGTACACGCCCTACCAGCCCGAGGTGTCGCAGGGCACCCTGCAGTATCTGTTCGAGTTCCAGACGCAGGTGGCGCTGCTGACCGGAATGGAGGTCGCCAACGCCTCGCTCTACGACGGCGCCACCGCCTGCGCCGAGGCGGTGATGATGGCGAACCGGGTCACCGGCCGCAAACGGGCGGTGCTCGCGGGCGCCCTCCACCCGCATTACCGCGAGGTGTGCGCGACCTACGCCCGCTTTGTCGGGTTCGAGCTCGCCACACCCGGCCCGATGCCGGGCGAGGACGAGGACCTGGCGCGGCTCGTCGATGACGGCACGTCGTGCGTCGTCGTGCAAAGCCCCGACTTCTGGGGCGAATTGCGCGATTGGTCGGCCTTGGCGCGGATGTGCCACGACAAGGGCGCCCTCCTCGTCGTCGTCGTGACCGAAATCCTGTCGCTGGGGCTCGTGCGGCCGCCGGGCGAAATGGGCGCCGACATTGTCGCCGCGGAAGGCCAGTCGCTCGGCAACGCGCTCAATTTCGGCGGCCCCTATCTCGGGCTCTTCGCCAGCCGCGACAAGTTCGTGCGTCACATGCCTGGACGGCTCGTCGGAGAAACCGTCGACGCCGAGGGGCGGCGCGGCTGGGCCTTGACGCTGTCGACGCGCGAGCAGCACATCCGGCGCGAGCGGGCGACGAGCAACATCTGCACCAATTCCGGGCTGTGCGCGCTCGCCTTTACGATCCATCTGGCATTGCTCGGCGAGGCGGGGCTCGTCCGGCTCGCGCGCCTCAACCACGCGGCCGCGGTGCGCCTCGCCGAGCGGGTCGAGCGCGTGCACGGGGTACGGCTCGTCAACCGCACCTTCTTCAACGAGCTCGCATTGCGCCTGCCATGCCCGGCGGCCGCGGTCGTCGAGGCGCTGGCAGCAAGGGGCGTGCTCGCCGGCGTTCCGGTCAGCCGGCTTTACCCCGACCGCCCGGAGCTCGCCGACCTGTTGCTGGTGGCGGCGACCGAGACCGTGACCGAGGGCGACATCGACCGGCTCGCGGCCGGGCTGGCGGAGGCGTTGTCATGAACGACTGGAGCCGGGCGTTGCGCGTTCCGGCGGACGGGAGCCCGGCGCTGTCAGAGGCGACTTTCAGCGGCAACCGCGGGCTTCAAATCGAGGAAAAGCTGATTTTCGAGCAGGACGCGCCGGGGCGCTGCGGCGTCGACCTGCCGGAACCGCCGCCGTTTCGCGCGCGTCTCGGCGGGCTCGAACGCCAAGGTCCGATCGGCCTTCCGGGTCTTAGCGAGCCGCAGGTCGTGCGCCACTTCACCCGGCTGTCGCAAAAGAACTACGCGATCGACAGCGGGCTCTACCCGCTCGGCTCGTGCTCGATGAAGCACAATCCGCGCCTCAACGAGAAACTGGCGCGGCTGCCCGGGCTCGCCGACATCCACCCGCTGCAGCCGCTGTCGACCGTGCCCGGCGCGCTCGAACTGATCGACACCCTGGCACACTGGCTGAAGACCCTGACGGGCATGCCGGCGGTGGCGCTTTCGCCGGCCGCCGGCGCGCATGGCGAATTGTGCGGCATCATGACGGTCCGCGCGGCGCTCGAAGCCCGCGGCGACCCGCGGCGGCGGGTGCTGGTGCCGGAATCGGCGCATGGCACCAACCCGGCGACAGCGGCAGCCTGCGGGTATCAGGTCGACGCAGTCCCGGCCGACCCGCGCGGCCGCGTCGACCGCGCGGCGCTCGAAGCGAAATTGGGTCCCGACGTCGCGGCGCTGATGCTGACCAACCCGAACACCTGCGGGCTGTTCGAGGGCGAGATCATCGAGATCGCCGCCGCGGTGCATCGCGCTGGCGCGTTTTTCTATTGCGATGGCGCGAACTTCAACGCGATCGTCGGGCGGGTGCGGCCCTCTGACCTCGGCATCGACTGCATGCACCTCAACCTGCACAAGACGTTCTCGACCCCGCATGGCGGCGGCGGCCCGGGCAGCGGCCCGGTGGCGCTCGCCGCGGCGCTCGCACCCTACGCGCCACTGCCATGGCTGGTGCATGGCGCGCACGGGATCGAGGCGATCGAGCACAAGACGGGCCCCGCCGCGGCGGCGATCGGGCGGCTCAAGGGCTTTCACGGCCAGATGGGCATGTTCGTGCGGGCGCTCGCCTACATGATGAGCCACGGCTCGGACGGGCTGCGCCAGGTCGCCGAGGACGCAGTGCTGAACGCGAATTACCTGCGCGCGGCGCTGGGCGACAACCTCAGCGTGCCGTTCCCCGGCCCGTGCATGCACGAGGTTCTGTTCGACGACCGCTTTCTGAAGGACACCGGCGTCACCACGCTCGATTTTGCCAAGGCGCTGATCGACGAGGGCTTTCACCCGATGACGATCTATTTCCCCCTGATCGTCCATGGTGCCATGCTGGTCGAGCCGACCGAGACCGAAAGCAAGGCCGGGCTCGACGAGTTCGCCGCCGTCGTGAAGGCGCTTGCCGCCGCCGCCCGCGCCGGCGACACCGCGCGCTTCCGTGGCGCACCCGCCTTGGCGCCGCGCCGCCGGCTCGACGAAACCGCCGCCGCGCGCAAGCCGGTCCTGCGCTGGCGCCCCGCCGCCGGGTAGCCCGCGGCGCCTCACGACCAAATAGCCCCTCGACTAAAAGGTGGAGGCGTAGGGCGCGGCCAATCCGTGCTCTGGTCGGCCCGTCCGAATGACATTTGTAGCCCGAGCATAGAGCCGATCTGGTAGATGACGCCCGGAACGCGGCAGCGTCGGGCTGTCGCCAACCGGGCGAGGAGCGATTCCGATGGCGCTGGGGGACAATACTGCCTTGGCCGGCAAGGTTGCGGTGGTGACCGGCGGCAGCAGCGGCATCGGCGCCGCGAGCGTGCGGCTCTTCGCGGGGGCCGGCGCAAAGGTCGTCGTCGGCTACAACAAGGGGGCCGAACGCGCGGCGGCGGTGATCGCCGAACTGCCTGGCAGTGGCCACAAGGCGATGCGCCTGCCGCTCGAGGACACCGCGCAAATCCGCAAGGCCGCGGCCGCGGTGCGCGACGAACTCGGCCGCGCCGACATCCTTGTCAACTCGGCCGGCTTTACGCGGATGGTGCCGCATCACGACCTGGAGGCGCTCGACGACGAGCTGATCGACGCGGTGCTGACCGCCAACGTGCGCGGGCCGTTCGCGACGATCCGCGCCTTTGCCCCGCTGCTGCGCCAGTCGGGCGACGGCGTCATCGTCAACATCTCGTCGGGCGCAGCGCAGAGCGGCACCGGCAGCTCGATCATCTACGGCGCCTCGAAGGCGGCGCTGAACACGATGAGCATGGCGCTGGCGCGCGTGCTCGGCCCCGAGATCCGGGTCGTCGTCGTGGCGCCGGGCATGGTGCATACCGGCTTTGTCCCCGGCCGCACCGAGGAGATGATGGCCGCGGCGGCGATGGCGACCCCGCTGAAGCGCGCGATCGAGGCGCACGACGTGGCATTGGCGGTGATGGCCTGCGTGACCCACCTGACTCACACGACCGGCTCGGTCGTCTCGGTCGACGCCGGCCGCCACCTGTAGCCGCGCGACGGCATCGACGACAAAGGGTGAATTTAGTCCGGTGGCCTCTCATATCTCGCGCGAGGGTGGCGGCAGCCGTGCCGCCGCGATCTTAAAACGGCGCGGGTGCCGCGCCCCCGACCGGAACCGACGCCATGAGCACGATCACGCGGCAGCGCGACATCATCGACCGGCGGGTGCTGGAGGCCGGGCTTGCGGCCGTCGCGCGCTCGGTCAAGTCGCCAAGCCTCGATCGCGCGCCGTTCGTCGCTCCGCTGCGGGCGGCCCTCGCCAATGGCCGGGCCGAGATCCGGCGCCGCTTTGAGCAGCTTGGCGACGGTGCCGCGGTCATGCGCGAGCAGTGCTTTTTGATGGATCAGCTGATCCGGGCGCTGTTCGACGTGGTGACGACCGAAATTTACCCTCTCCCCAACCCGACGGCGGGCGAGCGCCTTGCCCTCGTCGCGGTCGGCGGCTATGGGCGCAGCGAGCTGGCGCCGTTCTCCGACATCGACCTGCTGTTTCTGCTGCCCTACAAGCAGACCCCGCATACCGAGCAGGTCGTCGAGTCGCTGCTCTATCTGTTGTGGGACCTCCGGCTCAAGATCGGCCAGGCGACGCGCTCGGTCGACGAGTGCCTGCGTCAGGCGAAAGCAGATCTGACGATCCGCACCAGCCTCCTCGAAGCGCGCTATCTGTGGGGCGACGAGGAGCTGTTTCACGAGCTCAAGCGGCGCTTTGACGCCGAGGTTGTGCGCGGGACCGCGGCGCAATTTGTCGAGGCCAAGCTCGCCGAGCGCGACGCACGCCATCGCCGCGTCGGCGACAGCCGCTACAAGCTCGAGCCCAACGTCAAGGAGGGGAAAGGCGGTCTGCGCGACCTGCACACCCTGTTCTGGCTCGCCAAATACATTTACCGCATCGACGACGTGGCCAAGCTCGTCGAGCTCGGCGTGCTGTCGGCCACCGAGTCGCGGCGCTTTGCGCGCGCCGAGAAGTTTCTGTGGACCGTGCGCTGCCACCTGCATTACCTGGCGGGTCGCGCCGAGGAGCTGTTGACGTTCGACCTGCAGACCGAGATCGGGCGGCGTATGGGCTACACCGACCACGCCGGCAGCCGCGGGGTCGAACGGTTCATGAAGCATTATTTTCTGGTCGCCAAGGACGTCGGCGACCTGACCCGCGTCTTCTGCGCGATCCTCGAAGCCGACCAGAAGCGTAAGCGGCGCCTCCCTTGGGTGCGCTGGGGCATCGGCCGGCGCGGCCTCGAAGGGTTTGTGCTCGACGGCGAACGTTTGACGATCCCGTCGGAGGATTTTTTTGAAAAAGACCCGGTGGCGTTGATCCGGCTGTTCCACGTGGCGCAGCAGGCGGAGCTCGACATCCATCCGCGCGCACTCCGCCGCGCCGGCCGCTGCCTGCGGCTCGTCGACGCGAAACTGCGCGACAACCCGGAAGCCAACCGGCTGTTCCTTGAGATCCTGACCGCGCGCAAGGACCCGGAAACCGCGCTGCGCCGGATGAACGAGGCCGGAGTGCTGGGGCGCTTCATCCCCGATTTCGGGCGCGTCGTCGCGCAGATGCAGTACGACATGTACCACCATTACACGGTCGACGAGCATTCGCTGTTCGCGATCGGCATCCTGCACAAGATCGAAAGCGGCCAGCTGAAAGACGAGCTGCCGCTGTCGACAGCGCTCGCCGGCTCGATACTGTCGCGCCGGGCGCTCTATCTCGCGGTTCTGCTGCACGACATCGCAAAGGGCCGCGGCGGCGACCACTCCGTCCTCGGCGAGCGCGTCGCCTTGAAGCTCGGCCCGCGGCTGGGGCTCGCCGACGAGGAGACCGAGACCGTTGCGTGGCTCGTGCGCTGGCACCTTTTGATGAGCGGCACCGCGTTCAAGCGCGACATCGGCGACCCGCAGACGATCGCCGGGTTTGTCGATCTCGTGCAGTCGCCCGAAAGGCTCAAGCTGCTGCTGATCCTGACCAGCGCCGACATCCGCGCGGTCGGCCCCCAGGTATGGAACGGCTGGAAGGCGGCGCTATTGCGCGACCTCTACCATCGCGCCGTCGAGGTCATGTCCGGCGGCCTTACCGCCGAGCCGCAGGATTCGCGGGTCGCCGCGGCGCAGGCCGCGGTGCGCGAAAAGCTGCCCGATTTCAGCGACGCCGAGTTCGCGGCCTTTCTCAAGGCCGGCTATCCGTTCTATTGGCTGTCGTTCGACGCCGCCACGCATGCCCGCCACGCCCGGCTGATGCTCGAGGCCGAAGCCAACGGCGCCCCTCTCGTCGTCGAAAAACGCGTCGACGCGCAGCGCGCGGTGACCGAGATCACGCTCTACACCGCCGACCACCCGGGCCTGTTCTCGCGCATTGCCGGGGCGCTCGCGGTCAGCGGCGCCAACATCGTCGACGCCCGCATCATGACGATGTCGAACGGCATGGCGTTCGACACGTTTTGGGTGCAGGACCTGTCGGGCGAGGCGTTCGCCCGCCCGGACAAGCTCGCGCGGCTCGCCGTCGTGTTCGAAAACGTGCTGACCGGCGACTTGAAACCGCACCGCGAGCTCGCCCGCCCGCCCGCTTTTCCGAGCCGCACCCAAGTCTTTACGGTGGCGCCGCGGGTGCTCGTCGACAATCAGGCGAGCACGCTGCACACCGTGATCGAGGTCAACGGGCGCGATCGTCCCGGCCTGTTGTTCGAGCTGACGCGCGAATTGACCCGGCTCAACCTGCAGGTCTCAAGCGCCAAGATTTCGACCTACGGCGAAAAGGTCGTCGACGTTTTCTATGTCAAGAACCTGTTCGGCCATAAGGTCGACCACCCGCAAAAGCTCGACGAAATCCGCACGACGCTGGAGGCGGTGCTGGCCCGCGCCGCTCCCCTGCCCGCCACAGGTTCTCCCGCCGTCAAGGCGTCCGCCGAGCCGGTCCCAGCGGAATAAAGCGCGCCGCCGCGGCGCCGCCATCGGCTCGGTCCAGTTCAGGGTTGTCGGCACGCCGGCGGCTGTGGTGCGGGAACCCAACGCCGTGTTCGTCGCAACGATGGCGCTGGGCCGGCCGCGCTCCTGCGCGCAACGCGCCGGTGAGCTACAACGGCCTGAGCTGGAGTGGTTTCCGATCGGGTTGCGTAATCGGGCGTCACCCCCTCACCCTTCCTCTCCCCCAATTGGGGGAGAGGGCTGCGTAGAGTTGGCGAGGGTAGCCGAGCCCTACTCGGAGCGGGTGAGGGGGTGAGTCAACCCGATCGGATCGTGCTTTAGCCGCGGCCGTCCGGGAAGTCGGTGACGACGACCTCCCCGGTCGTGGTGTCGAGCACAGCACAGCTCAGCTGGCGCCCGTTGCCGGTGTCGCGTGCGTCGCCGGCCGAGCCGGGATTGACGACCAGCACCCGGCCGACGCGGCGCACCAGCTGGTGGTGGGTGTGGCCGTAGAGCACAAAGTCGGCGTCGGCCTCGGCGAACCGTTCGAGCTCGGAGCTGTGCGGGTAGACATAGGTGCCGCGCGGCTCCCATGGGGTCGAGTGGACGAGCAGTAGTGTCTTGCCGCCGACCTCCAGCGCGAGGCGCTGCGGGCGCTCGGCGAGCCAGCCGAGCAGCGGCCGGTCGATCCACGCGGCGGCGCGGGCGCGGCTGCCGTGCGGACCGAGAAACCCCTCTTCATGGTTGCCGAGGATCGTGTGGGCGCCACGCTCGCGCAGGATCCGCACGACCTCGTTCGAAAAGCGGTATTCGTAGATGCTGTCGCCGAGGCAGACGAGCTCGTCGACATCGCCGATGATGTCGAGCGCCCGCAAGAGCCCGCCATGGTTGCAGTGGATGTCGGAGACGATCCCGATCTTCAAGCAGGCCTCTCCTGGTTCGCGGGGCGGCAGCGCACGAGGTTCATCGGCTTCAGGCTCATGACGGTCTCGCCGTTCTGGTTCAGCACCTCGATCAAGGTGCGCACCAGGCCGCGATCGGGCCGGGAGCGCGAGCGCGTCGCCTCGAGCACATGCACCCGCAGGCGCAACACGTCGCCCGGCCGCACCGGCCGGGTCCAGCGCAACTCGTCGATGCCGGGCGAGGCGATGCTCGCATGCCCAGGCAGAAAATGGTCGACAAAGAGCCGCATCATCAGCCCGGCGGTCTGCCAGCCGCTTGCGATCAGCCCGCCAAAGCTGCCCTCCGCCGCCATTTGCGGGTCGACATGCATCGGCTGGGGATCGAAGCGGCTGGCAAAGTCGACAATTTCGGCAGCGCTGACCTCGGCGCGGCCGAATTCGTAGACCGCGCCCGGGACGAAATCCTCGAACCAGCGGTCCTCGATCGGCACGGCAAAATCGGCTGGGCTCAATCCCGTCTCCCCGACGCGCAACATCCGACAGATCCGGGGTTGACCCGGCCGTCGGCGATTGGATTACATCAGCCCAGGACAAAAGTCGCCGATGCACGGCAAATTGCGGCTCATGGCTGGGGCGCGCACGACGAAAGGCGCCCGCGAGGGAGGGAGATGACCTACGACTACATCATCGTCGGCGGCGGCTCGGCCGGCTCGGTCATGGCCAACCGCCTGTCGGCCAAGAGCGCCAACCGGGTATTGCTGTGCGAGGCCGGCCAGGACACGCCGCACGGCAAAGTGCCGCCCGAGATCCTCGACAGCTATCCCGGGACCGCCTATTTCGACCCGCGCTATCACTGGACCGAGCTCAAGGTCCACACCGAGGTGATCTCGCACAATCGGCCCGAGGAGAACCGCCCGCCATTGCGCAAATACGAGCAGGCGCGGGTCATGGGCGGCGGCTCGTCGATCAACGGCCAGCTCGCCAATCGCGGCGCGCCCTCCGACTACGACGAATGGGAGGCGCGCGGTGCCGCGGGGTGGAGCTGGAACGCGGTCCTGCCCTACTTCAAGAAAGTCGAGCGCGACATGGATTTCGACGGGCCGTGGCACGGCAAGGACGGCCGCATCCCGGTCCGGCGCATCTTTCCAGACATGTGGAACGGACACGCCAAGGCAGTTGCAAAGGCGTTCGAGGAGGCCGGGTTCGAGTTCGTCCTCGACCAGAACGGCGAGTACAAGGACGGCTATTTTCCGATCACGATCTCGAACCTCTACGACCGCCGGGTGTCGGCGGCGATCGGCTATCTCGACCCGGGCACACGGCTGCGCGAGAACCTGACGATCTCGCCGCAGACTCAGGTCACCGGCCTGTTGTTCGAGGGCACGCGCTGCGCCGGGGTCAGGGCGCTGGTCGCCGGCAAGGAGACCGAATTCCGGGTCGGCGAGGCGCATGGCGAAGTCATCGTGTCGTCGGGGGCGATCCATTCACCGGCCCACCTGTTGCGCGCCGGGATCGGGCCGGCAGGCCATCTGCGCGACCTCGGCATCGAGGTCACAGCAAACCTGCCGGGGGTCGGCCAGCGGCTGATGGACCATCCGTCGTGCTCGGTGTCGTCGTTCATCAAGCCCGACAGCCGGCTGAACGGCATGACCCGCCGGCATATCCTGTTGGCGTTGCGCTATTCGTCGGGGATCGGCGACGCGCCGCCGGGAGACATGTTTGTCGCCAGCGTCAGCAAGTCTGCCTGGCACGCGGTCGGCGAGCAGATCGGCTCGCTGCTGGCAGCGGTCTATAAGACGTTCTCCGAAACCGGGCAGGTGCGGCTTGCCTCGCGCGACTGGCGCGCCGAGCCGGTCGTCGAGTTCAACCTGCTCTCCGACCGGCGCGACCTCGAACGGCTGATGGACGCGTTCCGCCGGCTGGGCGCGATGCAGATCAGCGCGGCGCTCGCCGAGGCGACCAGCGATCCATTCCCGGCAAGCTACACCGAGCGGGTGCGCAAGATCGGCGTCGTCAACGCCAAGAACAAGCGCATCACCAATGTCATCGCCAAGCTGCTCGACGGGCCCGCCTGGCTGCGGCGCTACGTGATCGAAAAGGTCATCGTCGAAGGCTATCGTTTCGACCAGCTGATGCAGGATGACGAGGCGCTCGAGGACTTTATCCGCACGGCGGCGATCGGCGTGTGGCACGCGACCTGCACCTGCCGCATGGGCGCCGAGGACGATCCGATGGCGGTGACCGACAACGAGGGCCGGGTGCGCGGCGTGGCGGGCTTGCGCGTCGTCGACGCCTCGCTGTTCCCGTGCGTGCCATGCGCCAACACAAACTTCCCGACCCTGATGACGGCCGAAAAAATTGCCGACGCGATAGTCGCGCAATAACCGCGCGAACCTCGGAGCAGCCCTCTTAGTTCTTTGCCGGCTCGGCGGCGGCGAAATTGACTTGCGGGTGGCGGAACGCGGCGGCGACGTTGCCCAGAAACTGCTCGACGCAGGCCTGCCAGGAATAGCGCAACGCGTGTGCCCGGCACCGCTCGCGCGGGATCGCCAGCGCCCCCAGCGCCGCCGCGCGCAGGTCGCGGTCGAGCATGCCCACGCCCGAGCCGCCGATCACGTCGAGCGGGCCCGGGGCCGGCAAGGCCGCGACCGGGAGCCCGCAGGCGAGCGCCTCCAGCAGGACGAGGCCAAAGGTTTCGGTGCGGCTCGGCAGAACAAACACGTCGGCCGCAGCGTAGTGCCGCACCAGGGCTTCGCCATCCTGCCGGCCGGCAAAGCATATCCGCGGGTAAGAGCGCCGCAGGCTCGGCAGCAGCGGGCCGTCGCCGACCACAAGCTTTGAGCCGGGCAGATCGAGGTCGAGAAAGTCGGGCAGGTTCTTTTCGGGCGAGATGCGGCCGACATAGAGAAAGACCGGCCGCGGCAGGACGACCGCCGGCGCGCGCCCGGGGCGGAACAAGTCCGCGTCGACCCCGCGCGTCCACGGCACGACACGGGGAAAGCCGCGCTGAACGAGCTCGCGGCGGACGGTCTCGGTCGCGACCATGACCGCGTTCGAACGCTGGTGAAACCAGCGCAGCGCGGCGTAGCCCCACGCGACCGGCAATCCGAGACGCGCCTGCAGATACTCCGGAAACTTGGTGTGAAAGGACGTGGTGAAACCCCGCCGCCGGGCGACGCAATAGGCGCGCACCGCGAGCCCGAGCGGCCCCTCGGTCGCGATGTGGACCATGTCGGGGGCAAACTCGTCGAGCTGCCGCGCGAGGCCGCGCCGGGTCACGAGCGCGAGGCGGATCGTCGGGTCGGTCGGGCACGGCACGGTGCGAAACAGCTCTGGCGTCACCGGCAGGACCTCGTGGCCGCGATACCGCAGGCCCTCCGCCAGCGCCGACAGGGTCCGCACGACGCCGTTGACCTGCGGCGCCCAGGCGTCGGTGACGAGTGCGATCCTCACGGGTTCGATCCGCTCACCCGGCCCGGCGGCGGTCAGTGGTCAAGACGCGGGCGGCTTGCCGGGGCTGGACCCCGCGGAAGCCAGCGAGGGCCTGTTTTCGGCGGCCTCGTTCGAATGGCGGAAGTCCAGCCAGTCGAGCGTAAACGGCTGCTTGAACAGCAACGTCCACAAATAGTTGATGCTGTACTGGAAGGCGACGTGGAACATGCCTTCGGCGACGAGCCGCCTTCCCGACGAGAACGCGGGCAGTGCAAACGAGAATTTGACGGCGCCGACCTTGCTCAGACGGCGCGCCAACTCAGTGTCCTCGCCGTAAAAGCTAAAGTTCGAATCGAAGGCTTTGGCCGCCTCGATGGCGCTTTTGCGGACCACGAAATTGCCGCCCTGCATCATCGAGCCGGCGCGAAAGACGAACCGCACCAGCAAATAGCTGACGAACGCAAAGCGATAAAAAATCGCGGCGGTGACCTGCGCCTTCCTCGACAAATCGTAGTGGACAAACGGCCCGCTCAACGCCGCCAAGTCGGGATGTCGCGCGAACATCGCGAGCACCGTGTCGAGCCATCCCGGGGGGATCATCGTGTCGGCGTCGATGTTGGCGACAAGCTCGCCGCGCGCGGCACGGCAGCCGGCCCGCCGCGCTTGCACCAGCCCCCGCTGCGGCTCGTCGACGACGGCGACGGCCGGCAGCGCCGAGGCGATCTCGCGCGTGCGGTCGGTGCTGTTGTTGTCGACGACGATGATCTCCGACGCGCAGTTGACGCGCGCGGTTTCCGCCAAAATCGCGTGCAGGCACGACGCAATCAGCGCCTCTTCGTTGTAGGCGGGCACCACAAAGCTGATCGTCACCCCCGACATTGCTCCTCCCCCTTTCCTCTCGGCGATTTGGTCACGACCGGTCATCGACGGTTTCGAACACCTCTTCCTCCTCTTCCGCGCCGCGCCCCGTCTCGACCGCAAGCGGGTCGAGCGCGCGGTACTTGACCCAGCGCACCAGCTCCAGGCTTCCGTCGAACTCTTCGACGAGGGCGGTGCAGCTCTCGACCCAGTCGCCGCTGTTGCAATAAAGGACGCCGGCATAGTCGCGGATTTCGGCGTGGTGGATATGGCCGCAGACGACGCCGTCGGCGCCGCGGCGACGGGCCTCGTCGGCGATCGCGTCGCCAAACGACACGATGTACTGGACCGCGTTTTTGACGCGCCGCTTCAGATAAGCCGACAATGACCAATAAGGATAGCCGAGGTGCCGCCGCGCGGTGTTGAAGTGGCGGTTGAGCCAGACCGCCGCGGTGTAGGCGCCGTCGCCGAGCAGGGCCAGCCAGCGGGCATGGGTGACGACCGCGTCAAAGGCGTCGCCGTGCATCACCAAGAGCCGGCGGCCGTCGGCGGTCACATGGATCGCTTCCTCAAGGATTTCGACGCCGCCGAACTGCAGCCGGGTGTACTCGCGCAACCACTCGTCATGGTTGCCGGGGATATAGATCGCACGCGTCCCCTTGCGCACCATGCGCAGCAGCTTTTGGACGACGTCGTTATGCGTCTGCGGCCAGTACCACGACTTCTTGAGGCGCCAGCCGTCGATGATGTCGCCGACCAGATAAATCGTGTCGGTGTCGTTGTGACGCAGGAAATCGAGCAAAAATTCGGCCTTGCAGCCGCGGGTGCCGAGATGCACGTCCGAAATCCAGATCGTGCGATAGCGGTGCATGCGTTGGGCCCGGCTCATGCTGCGCACTCCCGGTGAAGCGCCGGCGCCGCGTCCCAATAGGATTGCAGCCAAAGAGCAAAAAACACCGTTGCATCCCTAGCCACGCGCTCCTCCGCTGTCGTCTGCGTTGGGGCGTCTTCTAGTCTTGGCGTGTTACAGTTTTGCGAGTGCTAAATCTTGAAAGCTTCGTAAAACCGTAATCGACCGCTGCTACCAAACGACAGAGCGACGGCAGGAGCGGATTATGGCGCCCAAGCGAACCCGAGCGGCGCGAACCGGACGAAACGTCTTCGCGGCAACTCTCGCCCGTTTTGTCGACAGACAGCGGTCGCGGCCCGGCCGGCCGCCGAGCCGCCCGGTCGCCAGTCCGCCCTTTGCCCGGCGTGCGCCGGCCATGCCGGACACGGCCCCGGACCCGGTGTCGGTCGCGGTGTTTGCGATCGACCAGGTCGGGCCGGCGGCGGTGCGGGCCTGCGCCTCCGGCGTCGAGGTTCGCGTCGCCACCACGGACGAGGCGACGGCCGCGGTGATTCGCGCGGCGCTCACTGAGACGGCGCGGCGCCGACCGACCGCCTGATCCATGTCGTGAGCGACTGATCAGGGCGCTTCCGCGACGCGACAAAATCCGATTTTTCCGTTCGCGACCCGCGGCGGAAGCACGTTTGACTTGTGCGGGCCACGGCCATAGCCTCGCGCCGAACAGGGTCGCGTTCGAGCGGGAGCGGGGATGGCGCAGCCACCAGCGGCGGAGCCGCGGCAGACGACGCCCCTTGCCCGCAAGCTCGCCTGGTTCGGGGAGCTGTCGGCCGACGACATCGAAATCCTCGACGCGCTGCACACCGCGACGCGTGTCGTGCGCCGCAATCGCGACATCGTCTCGGAGGGCCGCATTTACGAGATGATGTTCGTATTGCGGGAGGGCAGCGCCATCCGCTACCGCGTTCTACGCGACGGGCGCCGCCAGGTTTTGAACATTTTGCTGCCCGGCGATTTTGTCGGCTATCCCGGCTGCTTTTTCGACACCGCGCTTTACGCGATCACGGCGCTGTCCGATGCGGTCGTGTGCCCGGTGCCGTTTGCCGCGCTCATCGACCTTTTCGAGCGCCGCCCACGGCTCGCCGCGACGATTTTCTGGTCGTTCGCCTGCGAGGCGGCGATCTACGCCGAGCATCTGATCGATGTCGGGCGGCGCTCGGCGCTCGAGCGCGTCGCACATTTCCTGTTGGAGCTGCTGACCAGGCTGCGGATCGTCGGGCTGGCGGACGAGCGGTCGTACCGAATGCCGCTGACCCAGGAGCTGGTCGCCGACGCGCTGGGCCTCAGCGTGCCCCATGTCAATCGCACGCTGCGGCGGCTGCGCGGCGACGGCCTCGTTCACATCGAGGATCAGCGGGTGGTCATCGACGACCTCGACGCACTGTCGGCGCTCGCGGATTTCGAGACCACCTATCTGAGCCGCTTCCGCCTTCCGGCTTCGCTCGGTCGTGCGGCCTCATGCTGAGCGCCGGCTGAGGCGACGGTCAATCGGCCCGCTCGGAAGGCCCTTTCGGGTCGGCCGAAAAATCCTCGAGCCGATCGAGCAGTTGCAACAGCCCCGGGCGCAGCGAGCGCAGCTCTTCGAGATGCGCCGCGGACAGACCCGCCAGTCTGCTCTCGGCCGCCTCGGTCAGGCGCAGCATGACCCGGCGACGGTCGTCCGGGTCGTGCACGCGTGCGCACAGCCCGGCTTCGACGAGCCGGTCGACGAGCTCGACCGCGCTGTGGTGCCGAATCAGCAGCCGCCGCGCCAGATCGCCAACCGTCGGGCTGCGCTCCGGACTGAACCCCTTGATCGCCAGCAACGCCTGGTGCTGACGCGCCGTCAACCCGGCGCGGCGCGCAGCCGCCTCGCTGAACTCCAAAAACCGCCGAATGAGGTAGCGGAAATCGGAGAGCGTGCGGTAGCCCGCGTGGTCGAGCTCCACCGGTGCCGGGTCGGATCGTGCGAAAATCCGATGGGTGATGGGCGTCTCCGCGGGCTTGTCTCGATACATCGTACTGCGATATTTGGCCCCGAGGCTCGCGGCTTTGGAGAGGTCGGGTGGACAAGATTGTCGAACCGCAGGAGGCAAGTGAGCTCCCCGCCGGCCACGCCATTTCCGAGAAAGCCGCGCGCCTCGGCGATTTCACCACCAGCCCGCGGGTGCTGCTGATTTCGGCGATCGCCTTGATCGTCGGCAGCGGCGGCGTGATGGCCGGCGTGGCGCTGTTGCAGCTGATCCGGCTGTGCACAAATCTCGCCTATTTCGGTCGCTTTACCCTCGCCCACTTGCCGCTCGGCCATTCGCCGTGGGGATTGGCGACGGTCCTTGTCCCGGTCGCCGGCGCCCTTGTCGTCGGCTTGATGGCGCGCTACGGGACCGAGAAGATCCGCGGTCATGGGATCCCGGAGGCGATCGAGGCGATCCTGCTTGGCCGCAGCCGCCTCGACCTGAAAGTCGCGATTCTCAAGCCGCTGTCCTCGGCGATCGCGATCGGCACCGGCGGCCCGTTCGGCGCCGAGGGGCCGATCATCATGACTGGGGGCGCCATCGGCTCCCTGATCGCGCAGCTGCTGCCGGTCAGCGACGCCGAGCGCAAGACCTTGCTGGTGGCGGGTGCGGCCGCCGGCATGACGACGGTGTTCGGCACGCCGATCGCCGCGATCATGCTGGCGGTCGAGCTGCTGCTGTTCGAATGGACGCCGCGCAGCTTTGTCCCGGTCGCTGTCGCCGCGATCATCGCCGAGATTGAGCGCGGCTGGCTGCACCTGCCCTCGCCGCTCTTCCCGTTTCACGGGGGGATGGCGGTCTCGCTCGTCGCCTTGTTGTGCTGGGTCGCGGTCGGGCTGCTGTCGGGTCTGCTGTCCGGCGTCCTGACCCAGCTCGTCTATGGCTGCGAGGACCTCTTCCTGAAACTCCCGGTCCACTGGATGTGGTGGCCGATGCTGGGCGGCGTCGTGGTCGGCCTCGGCGGCCTCGTCGAACCGCAGGCGCTCGGCGTCGGCTACGACAACATCGCCCGGGTGCTGCAAGGCGGGGGAGCGCCGAGCGCGGCCATCCTGCTGCTTGTCGTAAAGGCGGTCATTTGGGCGGTGGCGCTGGGATCAGGCACCTCGGGCGGCGTCTTGGCGCCGCTGTTGATCATGGGCGGCGCCATGGGGGCGGCGCTGGCGCACATCCTGCCCGCCGCGAGCCCCGGCTTCTGGCCCTTGCTGGCGATGTGCGCGACGATGGGGGGGACGATGCGCTCGCCGCTGACGGCGACGTTCTTCGCGGTCGAGCTGACCGGGAACACGCATGTGCTGCTGCCGCTGATCGCGGCCTGCGTCACAGCGCACCTGTTGACCGTGCTGGTCATGCGGCGGTCGATCCTGACCGAAAAGATCGCGCGCCGCGGTCATCACCTCGTGCGCGAGTACCGGGTCGACCCGTTTGTCCTGACGCGGGTGCAGGAAGTCATGACGACCCCGGTCGAGAGCCTGCCCGGCGCGACGACCCTGCACGAAACCGTCCGCTTCCTGACCGACCCGGCGACGCGGCACCCGAGCTTTCCGGTCGTCGACGCGGAAAACCGTGTGCTCGGCGTCGTCGACCCGCCGACGGTGCTGGCGTGGCGCCGGGCCGGCAAGCACCGCCATGCGACGCTCGTCGAGCTGTTGGCCGGGGCCAAGACCCCGCTCGGCTTTCCCGACGAATACCTCGAGGGGGTGATCGACCGCATGATGGACGCCAACATCGCGCATCTTCCCGTGGTGTCGCGCGATGACCGGACGCTGCAAGGCTATCTCAGCTGGAAGGATCTGCTGCGGGTGCGGGTCCGCCTGCAGCAGCAGGAGCGCCGGCAGGCAATCCTCTACCGCCGGGGGCGCCCGGCCGACGGCTGAGGGAGCTCCGAGCACTTGAGCGGGACCGGCGGCCACGGACCGCAGGCGAGCCCGCCGCGCGGATCTTCTCGCCCGCAATAATCTCGATCAATCATTTGCGGCAAGGACAGCCGTCCCGAAGCGGGGTTATCCCCCGTTCGACGCGGCAAGGCGCCGGGACCGCGGGTGATCGCCGCCGGCGGAGGCCGCAGGAAAGGCGGCCCGAGGTGCGGCTCGCGGCCGCCGCGATGGGAGGAGAGCGCGATGACCGCCAATCCGATCGGCGTCGAAGCGATGCCCGCGAGCCATCTGCTCGGTCGCAAGCTCGACAGCATCCCGTTCAGCGCCTACCACGTCGTCATCATCTTGGTGCTGGGGTTTGTGGGGTTTATCGAGGGTTACGACCTGGCGTTGACGGGTTCGCTTTTGGTGCTTGCCAAAGCGCCGCTGCGCATGAGCCCCGACGCGATCCGCGCGCTGGCCACCTGGCCGACTTTCCTCGTCGTCGTCGGCGGCTTTGCCGCGGCGGGGATGTCCGACCGCGTCAGCCGCCTCACCGTGATGCAGGTCGGCGTCATCCTCAGCACCTTGTGCACGCTGTTGATCCTGCTGGTGCACACCTTCGAGCAGCTGTTCGTCCTGCGTCTGATCACCGGCTTTTTCCTCGGGTTCACCATCTCGGCGCCGTTTCCGATCGCGGCCGAGTTGATGCCGGCGCAGCATCGCCGCACCTACGCAGCGATTTACGAAACGATGCTGGCAATGGCGTTTACCTTGCTGCCGTTTGTCGGCTTTGTCCTCGCCGATCACCCGCGGGGGTTCCAGCTTGTCGGATTGCCGGGCGGCGTCACTTTGTTTATCGCGCCGCTGCTGATTTATTTCCTGATCCCGGAGAGCCCGCGCTGGCTGCTGCGGCGCGGCCGGATCCAAGACGCGGTCGACAGCGTCAACCTGATCGTCAGGCGCTGCGGCGGCCGAGTGGCGCCGATGACGGTCGGCGAGCTGGGGGCGGGCCGCGACCGAGCGCGCGAACAGCTGCCGCCGTTTTGGAAATTGTTTGCCCGGGGTCAGCTGCGCTGGACCGCGACCGGGATTTTGTGCGGCCTGTGCGGCGGCACCGTCTATTACCTGATCGCGATCCTGCTGCCGAAGGCGCTGGTCAGCCAAGGCGCTGCGGTCGCGCTGAGCTTTGGGTTGAGCTCGCTGGTGTTCGCCGCCAGCATCCCCGGCAAATTGTTCAACGGCTTTATCATGGAAATCATCGGGCGGCGGTGGACGATCACCGGAGCATTCCTGCTGTCGATACCGGGTTTGCTCTTGATGGTGCTGGCGCATCGCGCCGGTTCGGCTGCGACGATTGTGTTTAGCGCCGGAGCCCTGATCACCGGCTTCACCACGCTATCCTGCTTTCCGGCGGTGCGCATGTACCTGTCCGAGCAATTTCCGACCGCATTGCGCGGGCGCGGGCATTTTTTCGGCGAATCCTTCGCGCGCATTTTTGCCGGCGTGATCATGCCCTTTGTGATGGTCTCGCACACCGCCTCGCCGACAATCTTTTTCGGCACGATGGTGGTCATGGTGGCGATCGGCGCCTGCATTCCGTTCGCGCTCGGCAGGGAAACCGTCGGCAACCTCGAAACCTTCACCGAGGCGCTGCCGGAGCTCGCCTGAGCGCGGGCGCGGCCGCTGACGGAGGCGCCGGGTCATGCAGCAGCTTTTCCCACGCCGCAACCCCTTCCGCGAGCCGCTGTTGCGCCGTCTCGACCGCGCGGCCGAGCGCATCAACCCGTTTCTGATCGTCGTGGCGATCGGCCTTGCGGTGCTCGACGCGTCCTGTCTGATCGCGCTGTTGGACACCGGGAGCCTGACGGCAGGCCGGGCCGTCCCCGGCCCGACGAGCACGGGGCCCGCAGCCTCCGCGGTGCCGTACTAGCGCTAACCTGCCTCTTGATCGAGGGCGTAGCCGGCGGAGCGGACCGTGCGCACGAGGTCGACGCCGCCATCGGCGTTGAGCGCCTTGCGCAGGCGGCGGATATGCACATCGACGGTGCGCGCCTCGACATAGACGTCGTGGCCCCAGACCGCGTCCAATAGTTGCTCGCGCGAAAACACCCGCCCGGGATGCTGCATCAAATGCCGCAGCAGACGGAATTCGGTCGGGCCGAGATGGATCGGCTTGTCGGACCGCGACACCCGGTGGGCGGCAAGGTCCATCGTGACCTCGCCAAATCGCAACGTCTCCTCGGCGGCGTTGGGCTGAGCGCGGCGCATGACCGCGCGCAGTCGGGCGGCAAGCTCGCGCAGGCTGAAGGGCTTCGGGATGTAATCGTCGGCGCCGCTGTCGAGCCCGCGCACCCGGTCGGCCTCTTCGCCGCGCGCAGTCAGCATCACGACCGGCAAGGTCCGGGTCTGCGCCGAGCGGCGGATCTGGCGGCACACCTCGATCCCCGACACGAGCGGCAGCATCCAGTCGAGCAGCACGATGTCGGGCCGGTGCTCGGCGATCCGCACCAGCGCCTCTTCGCCGTCGCCGGCCTCGCTGACCTCGAACCCTTCCTTTTCGAGGTTGTAGCGCAACAAGGTGACGAGAGGCGCCTCGTCCTCGACGATCAGCACGAGCGGCTTGGTCATGCGTCGGCCGGGCCTTGCCGCACGACTTCAAGGCTCGAATTGTCGCCCTTCGGCCGCTTTTGCGTCAGCGGCGTGCCATGCACCAGGTAGTACAAATCTTCGGCGATATTGGTCGCATGGTCGCCGATCCGCTCGATGTTCTTCGCCATGAACAACAGGTGTGTGGACGGGCCGATGTTGCGCGGGTCCTCCATCATATAGGTCAACAATTCGCGAAACAGGCTCGAATACATCTCGTCGAGCTCCTCGTCGCGCATCCAAACGGCGTAGGCCTTGTCGGCGTCGCGCGCGACATAGGCGTCGATCACGTCCTTGACCATCAATTCGGCGACGCGCGCCATGCGCGGCAAGGCATGGACCGGCTGCGCCGGCGGCGCCTGGTTCAACGCGATCGCGCGCTTGGCGACATTGGCGGCGTAATCGCAGATGCGTTCGATGTCGGCGGCGATCTTCAGCGCGGCGAAGATTTCGCGCAGGTCGCGCGCCATCGGCTGGCGCAACGCCAAGATCCGCACCGCCAGATTGTCGACTTCGTGCTGCAGCTGGTCGACCCGGGCGTCGCCCTCGACGACGCTGGCGCCAAGCTCGCTGTCGCGCTCGACGACCGCCTCGATCGCCGTCGCGAGCTGGCTTTCGGCCAACCCGCCCATCTCGGTGATCGCGTTGTTCAGCCGGCGCAGCTCTTCGTCGTAGCTCTTGATGATGTGCTCGGAAGACATTGCCAATCCTGTCCCGCTCAGCCGAACCGGCCGGTGATGTAATCCTCGGTGCGCCGTTCCTTTGGCCGGGTAAACATGGTTTCGGTTTCGTCGAACTCGATCAGCTCGCCAAGATACATAAAGGCGGTGTAGTCGGAGGCGCGCGCCGCCTGCTGCATGTTGTGCGTGACGATGGCGATGCAGTAGTCCGGCTTCAATTCGTCGATCAGCTCCTCGATGCGCTGGGTCGAGATCGGGTCGAGCGCCGAAGCCGGCTCGTCGAGCAGCAGGATCTCCGGCTTGACCGCGATCGCCCGGGCGATGCACAGCCGCTGCTGCTGACCGCCCGACAGGCTGAGCCCGCTCTGCCGCAGCTTGTCCTTGACCTCGTCCCAAAGTGCGGCGCGGCGCAGCGCGGATTCGATGCGATCGTCGAGCGCCGATTGCGGCAGCCTCTCGTAGAGGCGGATGCCAAAGGCGACGTTGTCGCGGATCGACATCGGGAACGGCGTCGGCTTTTGAAACACCATGCCGATTTTGGCGCGCAGCAGATTGAGGTCGAGGCCGGCCGACAGGATGTTGTCGCCGTCGACCAGCACCTCGCCGGTCGCGCGCTGGCCAGGATAGAGCTCGAAAATCCGGTTCAGAACGCGCAGCAAGGTCGACTTGCCGCAACCCGACGGGCCGATAAACGCGGTCACGCTCTTGTCGTGCAGGTTGAGGTTGATGTTTTTGAGCGCGCGGTTCTGGCCGTAATAGAAATCCAGCCCGCGAACCTGCACTTTTTGCCGCGACCCCAAGGCGGTGTTCGGGGGGTTGGGGCGGGGCGCCGTCGTCCGGGTCGCAACCGAGGCTGGGCTCATGGCTTGAACGTGCTCCAGGAGGCGAGCAGGCGCGCGCCGATGTTGAGACAAAGGACGGCAACCGTGATCAACAGCGCGCCGCCCCAGGCAAGCACCTGCCAGTCGGCATAGGGGCTCATCGCGAACTGGAAAATCACGACCGGCAGATTTGCCATCGGGGCGTTCAGATCGGCGCTCCAGAACTGGTTGTTGAGCGCGGTGAACAGCAAGGGCGCGGTCTCGCCGGCAATGCGCGCGACCGCCAGCATGACGCCGGTCAGCATCCCCTGGATCGCCGCGCGGTAGGCGACCATGACGATCACCTTCCATTTCGGCGCGCCGAGCGCCGAGGCCGCCTCGCGCAGCGCGTTCGGCACCAGGTTCAGCATGTCCTCGGTGGTCCGCACCACCACCGGGATCACGATGATCGCCAAGGCGATCGCGCCCGCCCAGGCCGAGAAATGGCCCATCGGCACGACCATGATCTCGTAGACGAACAGGCCGACGATGATCGACGGCGCGCTCAGCAGGATGTCGTTGATGAAGCGGACGACCTCACCGAACCGGCTGCCGCGGCTGTATTCGGCGAGAAAGGTGCCGGCGAGGATCCCGGTCGGGGTTCCGATCACGGTCGCGATCACGGTCATCGCGAGGCTGCCGAAGATCGCGTTCAACAGGCCGCCGCTGTTGCCGGGGGGCGGCGTCATCTGGCTGAAGAGGGCGGGCGTGATCGCCGAGACGCCCTGGAAGACCAATGTCCACAAGACCAGCACCAGCCACAACACGCCAAAGCCGGTTGCGGCGACCGAGAGCGCCATGACCGCCATATTGGCAACCCGGCGGCGGGCGTAGACGCCCATGCTCACACTCCCGCCTGCTTTTGCAACCGCAGCAGCATGACCTTCGCGATTGCCAGCACGACAAAGGTGATGACGAACAGGATGAGGCCGAGCGCGATCAGCGACGAACGATAGAGATCGCCGAACGCCTCGGTAAACTCGTTGGCGAGGGAGGCCGAGATCGTCGTGCCCGGCTGCAGGATCGAGGCGCTGATGTTGTGCGCGTTGCCGATGACAAACGTCACCGCCATGGTCTCGCCGAGCGCGCGGCCGAGCCCCAGCATGACGCCGCCGATCACGCCGACGCGGGTGTAGGGCAGCACGACCCGCCAGACGACCTCGCTGCGCGTGGCGCCGAGCCCGTAGGCGCTCTCCTTTAGCATCGGCGGCACGGTCTCGAAGACGTCGCGCATGATCGACGAGATGAACGGCAGCACCATGATCGCGAGGATAAAGCCCGCTGTCAGCATGCCGATGCCGAGCGGCGGGCCGGCAAACAGCACGCCGATCCCCGGCAGGTTGCCGAACGTGTCGATGATCGCCGGCTCGATGTATTGCTGCACAAATGGCGCGAAGACAAAGAGGCCCCAGATGCCGTAGATGATGCTGGGGATCGCGGCCAGGAGCTCGATCATCGTCGCCAGTGGCCGCTTTGCCCAGGTCGGGCAGATCTCGGTGATAAACACCGCTATCCCGAACGCGACCGGGATGCCGACCAGCATCGCGATCGCCGAGGTCACCAGGGTCCCGTAGATCGCGGCAAGCGCGCCAAATTTTTGCGTGACCGGGTTCCACACCTCGGTCGCGACAAACGACAGGCCAAAGGCCCGCAGCGCGGGGAGCGCGCCGCCGACCAGCGAGACGATGACCCCGCCGAGGATCAGCAGGACGAGGAGCGCGAAGAAAAAGGACAGCGCGCGGAATAACGCGTCGCCGACGGCGCCGGCCCGCCCTTTCGGCGCCGTCGCCCGCGCGATGCCCGCGATCTCAGCCGTCACCCTGGCCCTCCACCGGCGCGTTGCTGCTTACCGACCGGGCCGCTGGCATCGCCATCCGCTGCGCGCCGCCGGTCGCGTCAGGACGCGTGCCCGTCCCAGATCGGCTTGCCGTCGGGCCCGACGATCTGCTTCCAGCTGTCCTCGAAGATCGCAACCGCGTTCTGCGGCATCGGCACGTAGTCGAGCGACTTCGCCATCGCGGCGCCGTTCTTGTAGGCCCAGTCGAAGAAGCTCAGCACCGCCTTTGCCCGGTCGGGGTTTTCCTGTTTTTTGTGCATCAGGATAAAGGTGGCGCCGGTTATCGGCCAGGTTCCCTTGCCGGGCTGATTGGTCAGGATCAGGTAGAAGCCGGGCGCGCTCTGCCAGTCCGCGTTGGCGGCCGCGGCCTGGAACACGTCGATCCCCGGCTCCAACGCCACGCCGTCGTGGTTGACGAGCTTGGTGTGGGTCAGCTTGTTCTGCAAGGCATAGGCGTATTCGACATAGCCGATCCCGCCGATTGTGCGCGAGGTCAGCGCCGAGACCCCCTCATTGCCCTTGCCGCCGATCCCGACCGGCCACTGCACCGAAGTGCCCTCGTTGACCTTGTCTTTCCATTCGGGGCTCACCTTCGAGAGGTAGTCCGTAAAGATAAAGGTCGTCCCCGAACCGTCCGAGCGGTGGACGACCGCGATCGCGGTCGACGGCAGCTTGAGCCCCGGGTTGAGCTTGGCGATCGCCGGATCGTCCCACTTGGTGATCTTGCCGAGATAGATGTCGGCGATCGTCGGGCCGTCCAATGTCATCTGGCCGGGCTTGATGCCAGGCAGGTTGACCACCAGCACTTCGCCGCCGATGACCGGCGGAAACTGGGTCAGCCCGTCCTTTTCGAGCACTTCCGGCTTCAACGGCATGTCCGAGGCGCCAAAATCGACGGTGTTGGCGTTGATCTGGGCGATGCCGCCACCCGATCCGATCGACTGGTAGTTCATCTGGACGCCGGTCTTGACGGCATAGCCGGCGGCCCATTTGGCGTAGATCGGGTAGGGGAAGGTGGCGCCAGCACCGGAGATGTTGGCGGCCTGCGCGGCGAGGCCAAACATCGTGGCGGCGACGGCGCCGAGGAGAAGGGTGCGGTAGAGCTTCACGCTGGGGCTCCTGCGGCGGACCGGAAGAAGGCCCTCTGTTAACCGGGCAGCAACAACGTTTTATGACATCAATGTTGCGGTTATGTGACAGCGGCGGACCAGGTGATGGATCCGCCCCGCCGTCCGTACACAATCGAGCGCCGCGCTCTCGAGGCCCCGGGTCCCGCTTTCTCGCATGGCTATAGCGGCCCACGGGCCGGCCGGACGCCGGACCCGCGGGTCGCGTTGACGATGCCGTTGACGTCGTGAGCTTCTGTTGAAGACGAGATCAGGGCCCCGGTGCAAAGGCGACCCCGCGGAACACCTCGCCCGAGCGCGACTGCTGCAATGTGACAAACTGGTCGAGCGCCGGCTTGCCGCCCCAGTCGCCCGAACCGTCGCCGCCGTCCGCCGGCAGATGGGTCGCGGCAATCTCGTCGGTGACGGCGACGAGCTTGGTCGGGTCGGGTTCGCCGCCCGACACCGTGCTCGTCTGCGCGGTGATCGCATAGATCGTCACGGTGCCGTTTTTGTTGACCTGGCCCGTCAGGTTGCGCAACCCGGTGGTGAAGGTCGGGACGCCGTAGCCTGGCACGCTTTGCGGCTGGTTGACCTGGAGCCCAGCGGTGATCACGTACGCCATTTGCCAGTACGGCGACGAGCCCGGCACCAGCACCCATTTCTGCAATCCCGCCAGCGGGTCGGCGGTCAGCGTGGTTGCCGTGTCGCTGCCGCTCGGCAGCGTGATCGTGGAGTTGCCTTCGTCAGCGACGTAGAGCGTCGTCGGGTTCGCAAAGAAAAAGCCGAACGGGGTCAACAGCGAGGGCGCGTTGGTGGCGGGGTTGGTGGCGTAGTTGCCGATGAGTTGGACGATCGTGTTGGTCGTCCCGCCCGCCGGCATGCCGGCGCCGGTGCCGTTGTTGACGACGTCGCTGATCGTCGCACCGGGAAAGCTGCCGTTCAGCACCTGAAACAACCCGTCGTCGCCATTGCCGCCGCTGCCCTTGGAGACATAGAGGTCCTGGTTGCCGCCGGCGTCCGCAAAGATGCCGATGCCGCGCCAGTTGTTGTCCTTGATGTGCTGCTTGGCGCTCTCGTCGGGGCGGTCGGCGGCGACATAAGTCCCGAGCTGGATCGACAGCGGCGAGCCCGGCATGCCGAGCCGGGCGCCGATCGTCAGACCGGGCCCGGTGACCGGTATCGTCTTGTTCAACGTCGAGTCGGAGTTGCCCGCCATGTAATATTCTTTGCCGTCGAGCGAAATCGCGCCGCGCGGGTTGTCGCCGCTATAGGCGAAATTCTGCGGCGTCACGGTTACCGTCCCGTCGTATTTGACGAGTGCGACGGCGCGGTCGTAGCACGGCACCGGCGAGCATCCGCCGGGGATTTGCGCATTCGGGTTGGTGGTCTCCGAATTCGACACCCCCTCGAGCCCAGCGGCGGCATTGTACCCCATGTAGGTCAGGTAACGCCCGTCGAGTGACAGGTGCAGCGAGCCTTCCGATTTCGAGCTGAAGCTTGTCGTGATGACCGGCTGGCCTTGCGCCACTGCGGTCGAAGTCAGAGGCAGCGTCCCGCGCCGCGCCGCACCCGGCGTCGTGCCGTAATAATCGAGAAAGATGTTGCCCTCGATGCCGGTGACGCTGGGGTCGTTAAAGATTTGCGGGAACGGCGCCGGTGCCGATGACGGCGCCACGTACTGGACGCGGCTGACCACCAGCGTGCCGCCGCCATTGCCCTGACCATCGGCCAGCGCGGCACCGGCGACACCGCTTCCCAGCAGCGCCGCGCCGCCGAGCAAGGCGAAACGAAATGACCGAAACATACCTTGGTTTCCTCCGGATGTGCTCAATCGACCGGAGGTTCCCTAGCAGAGCGCCATGACGCTGATATGACAGCGCCGGGTGCGGCCGCGCACCCCGACCCGCTGTTCGTCAAGCGGCGCCGGCAGCGCGCGGGCCCGCACAAGACGCCGCGCGTTGGCTCGCCCCGACCGCGCCAAGGCCGAGTGAAAATCGGCTGGCGCAGGTCAGATGTGGCGGCCGCGCAAATCGTTGTTGGTGTGGCGGTCGCCCGACAGCCAGCGGGCGAGCTCGCTATGGGCGTCGGCGCGGCGGATCGCGTCGATCTCGGCGACGTCCTCCGGGTCCTGGGTGAACTCGACGACGAGCCCGTCGGGCGAGGCGACGTAGATCGACTTGCAGTAGCCGTGATTGGTCTCGCGGTAGGTTTCGCGGGCCGCCTCGAGCCGCTGTTTCAGCTCGTCATAGGTCTCGGGCTCGGCCTTGAACGCGATGTGAAAGTGACGCCCGACCTTGGGCGGCTTTTCGGCCTGGGTCAGTGCGTACATTTCGGGGTCTGCGAACTGGAAAAAGGCGAGCGCGCCGCCGTCGCCCATGCCAAAAAACGTGTGGCAGAACTCGACCTCGCGCCCGAGATCGGCGCTGTAATTTTTCTCGCACCAGGTCGCGACCAGCGGAATGCCGAGCAGGTCCTCGAAAAACCGGCGGTTGGCCTCGTGATCCTTGACGACAAACGCGTTGTGGTGCAGCCGCGAGGGCAGCCGCGACAGCAGATTCTGTTTCGTCGATCCCGCCGTCTTTTCGATCGTGTCCATCCTCAACCTCCCGGGTTTCTGCATCGAGCGTGCGCGCGAGCATACTACAAATAGCGCCGGCGCATGCCGGGTTTGACGGCAGCGCGGTTGGCAGCCGCCACAACTCTCGTCATGCTCGCACCAAGATTTCGTCGGAAAAATAGGGGAATACATGAAAGTCAGCGCAATGATCCGGCTCAGCCCCGGCGCCGAGCCGCACACCCGGCTGATGAGCCGCATGGCGGATTATGCCCGCCGCATCGAAGCCGGCGGGTTTCCGGGGATCTGGGTCGGGGATTCGATGGGCCGCGGCCGTCCGACGCTCGATCCGCTGACCGCGCTGGCGGCGCTCGCAGCGGTGACCGAGCGGGTCGAGCTCGGGATCGGCGTGTTGCAGGTGTCGCTGCGCCACCCGGTCGAGCTCGCCCATCGCGTGCAGTCGGTGCAGGCGTTGTCCGAGGGGCGCCTGCGGCTCGGCGTCGGCAGTGGTTCGACGCGCGCCGATTTCGAATTGCTCGGCGGCGACTACGACCACCGTTTCCGCACGTTGCGCAACTCGCTCGAGACGATGCACCGCGTCTGGAGCGGCGAGCCGGTCAACGGCGGGACCTTGTCGACCTGGCCGGGCTGCGCGGGCGGGCCGCCGATCCTGATGGGCGCTTGGCGCAGCCCGCGGTGGATCACCTATGCCGCGAAGGAATGCCAGGGCTGGACGCCGTCGGGCCGGTTCAGCAGCTGGGACGATCTCGAATTCGGCATGCGCATCTATCGCGAGGCGGGCGGCACCAACGCCGTGCTCGCCAATGTCGCGGTCGATCTCGCCGAGCGGCCGGACTCGGCCGAGATCGCCGCCGCCACGGACGTGGCGCTGGTGTGCCCGCCCGACGAGGCGCGCCGCCGGATCAAGCGAATGGAGCAGCTGGGGTTTGACGAGGTGCTGCTCGTCTCGCATTACGGCGAGCTCGAGGAGATCGAACGGGCGCGCGACTTTCTCTGAGCACGGCCTCCGATGCAGCGCGGCGGCGAACCTCGTCACCCCGCAGAGTCGGCCCGCATCGTCCGATAGAGCGCGCGATAGCGCCGTGCCGCCGCGGCCCAGGAAAAGTCGCGGGTCATCGCCTGGCGCATGATCCGGCGCCATACCGCCGGCTGGTACATCAGCGCGAGCGCTCGGCCGACCGCCGCAAGCAGCGCCGCCGGGCTTTCCTCGTCATAGGCGAAACCGGTCGCTGTCGCGTCCGCAAGCGTCACGGCGGTTGCGTCGACGACCGTGTCGGCAAGCCCGCCGACCCGCCGCACCAATGGCAACGCGCCGTAACGCAGCGCGTAGAGTTGGGTCAGGCCGCACGGCTCGAAGCGCGACGGCAGCAATACGAGATCGGCGCCGGCGAAGATTTGGTGCGCCAGGGGCTCGTCATAGCCGAGCTCGACCGCAACCCGGCCGCTGTGGGTCCGCGCCGCGGCGGCAAACCCCGCTTCGACGTCGGCGTCGCCGGAACCGAGGAGGGCGAGCTGGCCGCCGCCCGCGACCAGCCCCGGCACGGCTGCGAGCAGGAGGTCGAGGCCTTTTTGCCAGGTGAGCCGGCTCACCACCCCGAACAAGGCCACGTCCGGGTTTTCAGCCAGGCCGAGGCGGGCTTGCAGTGCTGCTTTGGCGGCGCGCTTTCCCGCCGGGGCGTCGTCGACGCCGTAGGGCCGCGGCAGGGCCGCATCGCGGCTCGGGTCCCAGATCTGGGGGTCGACGCCGTTCAGAATCCCGGTTAGCACACCGGCGCGGCTGCGCAGCAGGCCATCGAGCCCCCAGCCGAAATCCGGGGTTTGAATCTCGCGCGCATAGGTTGGGCTGACCGTGCTGAGGTGGTCCGAATAGAACAGCCCGGCCTTTAAATACGATGTCTGGCCGTAAAATTCGACCCCATCCACTGCAAAGAATCCGGCCGGCAATCCCAGCTCGGGAAACACCGCGCCCGAAAACAGCCCGCGGTATGCGAGGTTGTGGATCGTGAACAGCGTATCCACCCGGTCTTCCGCCGGCGAGGCAGCCAGATAGGCCGGGGCCAACCCGCCATGCCAGTCGTGGCAATGCAGGATTTGCGGCCGCCAACCGCGGTCGGCGCCGCGCGCCAGTGCGGCCGCGGCCCAGCCGAAAAGCCCGAACCGTCGGTGGTTGTCGGGCCAGTCGTTGCCGTCCGGGCCGGCGTAGGGGTTGCCGGGCCGGTCGTAAAGAGCCGGATGGTCGACGAGATAGGCGCGGCAATCGGTTCCGGGCAGCCGGGCGAGCCCGATCCGCACCCGCTCCGCCGCAAACGGCGTGTGCAGCCGGGCGACGTCGGTCACATCGGCGAACGCGTCGAGGAACCCCGCAAATCCCGGCACCAGCAGCCGGGCGTCGATCCCGATCGCGGCCTGCGCCGGCGGCAGCGCCGCGGCGACGTCGCCAAGCCCGCCCGACTTGACCCACGGATAGAGCTCGGCGGTGACGTGCAACACTCGCATCGCCGGGGGGTATGCCACTCTTCGCCGGAACGCGGCAAAGCAATCCCGCGGACGGTCGGCACCGGCGCGATGTCGGTCGCACCGGCCGCTCAGCTGGCGACGGCGAACGGCGGGACGGAGATGGGTGCGGCAGGGCCGGGCGGAGCAGCGACGAGCCGGGGGGCGGCGATGCCGGCCTCGTTGATCGGCCGGGTTGCCGGCGGGGCGCCGGGGGCCACTGTGCGGGAGGCGGGAAACCCGACAACGATGCTTGTCCCGCGTCCTTTTTCGCTGTGCACCAAGAACGAGCCGCCGTGCAGCTCGGTCAGTCGGCGAGCCAGCGGCAAGCCGAGGCCGGTGCCTTCGCGGCGGCGGGCGAGCCCGGAATCGACCTGGCCGAACGGCTCAAGCGCAATCTCGATCTCCGCCGGGGTCATGCCCGGCCCGGTGTCGTTGACCTCGAATTCGACGCCGCCGTCGGCGGCGCGGCGCGCCATCAGCCCGACGGCACCGCCGGGGTCGGTGAACTTGACCGCGTTTCCGAGCAGGTTCAGCAGGACCTGCTTCAGGCGGGTTTCGTCCGCCACCAGCCGCGGAAGCCCAACCTCGATCTCGACGGCGAGGGCGAGCTCACCCGCCGAAGCGCGCCCGCTGACCAGTGCCACGCAGCAATCGACGAGAGCCCGCGCATCGACACCCTGGTCCTCGTCCAATTCGAACTTGCCGGCGTCGATTTTTGCGAGGTCGAGAATCTCGTTGATGATCTCGAGCAGGTGCGCCCCGCTCTGGTGGATATAGCCGATATATTCGCATTGCTGGCGATCGAGCGGCCCGGCGGCGCCGCGCTCGAGCATTTCAGAGAAGCCGAGAATGGCGTTGAGCGGCGTGCGCAATTCGTGGCTCATATTAGCCAGAAACCGCGATTTCGCGAGGTTCGCGGCCTCGGCCACCGCCTTGGCGTCACGCAGCAGGCATTCGGCGCGGACCTCCGCGCTCACATCGCGGGCGGTGCCGCGATATCCGTCAAACTTGCCCGCGCGGTCGAAGATCGGCCGGCCGCTGATCGACACCGTCTGCTCGGGCTGGTCGCCGATTTTTCTCGTATACCGGAAGTCGCGAAAGGGCTCGCGGCGCCCCAGCACGGCGCGGTGGTCCCGCCATTTGCCGACGTCGCGGTCGGCGTCCGCGGCAAACTCCCAGCGGGCAAGGCCGAGGCGGCTCGCCGGGTCCTGGCCGAACGTGCGGATGTGGTCGGAAAGATAGCGAAAGCGGTGCTCGCGATCGGTCTCCCAGTACCAGTCGGACCCGCTCTCGGCGAAGTCGCGCAGCCGCGCCTCGCTCGCGCGCCGCCCCTCCTCCGCCTGCTCGTATTCCTGCGAGCGCCGGTTCAGCGAGCCAGCGGCGGCAATCATCGCGTCGACGACGTCGTCGACCTCGACAATGCCCGAGCAGGCCGCGGCGGGCACACGGCCGGCGCTCAGCGCTGTGGCGGCGCGCGACAGCACCCTTGTCGACCGGACCACCCGACCCGCCGCCACCAGCGCGACGCCGCCGCCCAAGAGGCGCAGGGCGATGCCGGCGAGCGCAATCTCGCCAAGCGGGGCGAGCTCTTGCCAGCTTTGGCCCAATCGCATCAAGAACGCCGGCGTCAGCACGAAACTGGACAGGATCGGCGCCGCGACCATCAGGACCAGCAACGCGCGCAGCGAACGGCGCGACTTGATCGGGTGCAACATTGCCGGACCGCCTCCAGTCCGGCAGGAGACGACCGATCGGTTGAATTTTGGTTAACGAGCGGTCTTGGGCTGTCCCCCCGTCAGCGCCGAACCGGCGGGATCGCAAACTGGTCGGACGACGACGCCAAGCCCGACGCGGCCGTGGGGGCGGGCGCGACAAACCCGGAACCGGCGTCGGCGGCGCCGGCGGTCGGAGTCGGCACGACAAAGCCGACGCCCGCAGCCTGGCCCGGGGCCTGACCGCCCGACGCCGTTGCCGCGGTGACCGGCGGGTGCGACGGCTTTCGTGCCACGCGCCGCTTGTGAGGCGTCGGCGGCGGCGGCGGCGAATTCGACAGCGACGCGAGCCTGGACTCGACGACTTCCAGATGCGGGTAGAGCGCATCGGGAAAGACATAGCCGTTGCATTCGCTGACCGGGATGCCGAGTGCATCCTGGGCGTCGACTTCGCCCTGGTGACACGACATGTTGGTCACCGAAATCTGCTCGGCGATCCGGTAGTAGCGCTGCGCCGGCTGCAAATATCCGAGATTCTCGGCGGCCCGACCCAGATAGTAGTAGGTCAAATCGTCCATATATCCGATCTGCATGACGAGCAGCGCCAGCTGCCGCCATTGGGCCGTCGCGTCGAGCGCCGCCGCTTGTTGGCGGTTGTTTGCCCATGCGAGGCCGCAATCTGCGCGGCAGTCGAGCACCGGCTGGCCGGCCTGCAGCTCGCTCATCAGCTGCTCGGGAGGGACCGCTGCATTCTTCATCGTGCAGGCGCTCGCCAAGCCGAGCACGGCGGCGAGGCCGGCTCGCCGCAGCCGCCGCGGCGCCGACGGCCGTCGTCCTAGCATACCGGGCGCCATCAGTGCACCGCCGGCGGCGGCACGGCGAACCCGCCGCCGCTGGCGCTCGCGGGCTGCACCGGCGCCGGCTCGACAAAGCCGCCGGCTTGCGGCCCCGCGGGCTGGGACGAGCCGACGCTGGCCTGGTTTTCGGTCGGCTTTTTGTGGGCGTGCCGGACCCGGTGCCGCACCGGCGGCGTCGGTTCTTCAGGCTCGGCAACGATCGGCGGCGCAAAGCCGGGGACGACGTTGCCCTTCGCGAACATGCATTGCCCGTAGTCGAAATCATATTGCCGCTGCACCGTCGCCTGCGCTGTCTGCGCGGTGGCGGCCCCGGCGCTCAGCGCGTTCCCGGCGGCGTTGGCGGCAACGTCGCCGTTGCTACCCCCATTGGCCGCCGTGCCGCCGCCGCCGACCGCGGCGCCGAGCAGCGCCGAGCCAAAAATCTGGTTGTTGGCCGCGGTTTTCGCCGCGGCGACCTGCTGGTCGGCGAGCACTGCGCACGCCGAATGGTCGGCGGCGAACTCGGCGGGCGACTTGCCAAAGCCAGGCGTTGCCACCACGGTCGGCGCCATCACCGCCGGAACACAGCCCGCCAAAAGGACGAATGGCACCACGACGAACGACGCTCCCTTTCGATTGTTCATGTGCTCCTCCGCCTGTTTAATGCCGGGCGTTTCACGCCTGCATTTTAAGGTTGTGCCCAAAGTCCTCGCTTGGCATCGCGGGCCTGGGTTTCGCTGTCGCGATATTCCGGGCTGGCGCCGTCGCCGACCCGACCGGTGCCGTTCAGGATCGCGGCCTGCGCGACGTCGACCCCGCTGCCGGTAAAGCAGTGATAGCGGCCGGTCTGCGCGTCCGGATCGCAGACCAGGTCACCCTGATTGCGCACCCAGCTTTCAAAGGGGCCAAGGAATTCGGCCGGCCCGGGATCGATCCCCGACAAGCGGATCCGCTGGTCGCCGACGACCAAGGTTGCCGCGTTCGGCACGCGGGCGACCTTGCCGCGGATCTGCCCAGCCACGGATGCCGGTGCAACCGGTGGGCTGGAGGCGGCGGCGGGCCCTGGCGGAACCGCGGACGCGGCGGTCGAAGCCGGCACGGCCGCGGGGGCCGCAGCGGCTGGCGATGCCTGCTGGCCGACCGGCGGTTCGGACGAATTGGTCTCGTACGCGACCGCCTCCCTTGGGACGTAAGCCTGCGAATGATCCGGCAGCTCGATCTCAACCCAATGCTTACCGGCGACGAGGCCGATCGCCTTGACCTCCGCGCCGGCGCGAATTTCGCCGGCAGGCTGGGCGTCGGGCGACGGCCGGCTCATCGCCTGGACCGTCGCGCGCAGGTGGACCGGCTGGTTCAGCCATTCCTCGACCGCGGGTGCGGCGTTTGCAGCTCCGGCATCCGCAGCAAACGCCTGTGGCGAAGCGGGGACGAACGATGTGGCTGCCGCAATCCAAATTGCTAAAACCCAAGAGGATGGAATGAGCAGCCGCTTGGGTCGGCGCCGCGCTGGCCGCGGGCTGTGCCATCCACCACCCAAAAGCCTTGCGCCGATCCCGCAACGACTGTTCATGCGAGGCAAGCTGCGATCGATTACGGAACTTTATGTTGATTTTATTAAGCCACACTTTCGACTCAATCGCAATCGAAAAGCGAAGATTAACTAAGCGATCTTCATTCGTTCCGGACCTGCTTCTAGCAGTGGGCGAAGCGCGGTGGATTTTCGGCGAGTGACCGTCCCGGCACGCGAAATCATTGATCCACGCCGCCTATTTGAAGTAGTATAAAAAATGTCGGTTTTACGGCGTGGTGCGTCGCCTGATCGGTTACCCCAACCTCCGAAAAGCCCGGACTTTGCTCTTCCCCCGAGCAGCACTTTCTTTGGCCATCCGGCTTGCGAGCCAACAACTTGCGGGCTGGCTCGGGGTGGCCGCCGTGCTGCTTGCGGCGCCGGTATATGGCGAAGACGCGCCGCGCCGGGTCGGCAGCCTGAACTACATATCGGGCGAGGTGCGCTACATTCTGCGAGCCGAGCCGGGCGATCCGAACGGCTCCGACACACCGGACACGGATAATTGGCTGCGCGCCGATTTCGACCAGCCAGTGTGCCAGGACATGTCGCTGCGCACCGGCGCGTCGGCGCGCGCCCGCGTCAGGATCGGGCCCGATGCGATCGAGATGGCGGACGAGACGCGGCTCAACCTGCTCAATTTGACCGACCAGCTGATCGAGGCAAGCATTCATCAGGGCCGCGTCTATCTCCAGCTCGGCAAGCTCGACCCCGGCGAAAGCGTCGAGATCGAGCTGCCTCGCGGCTCGCTCTGGCTACTGCAGCCCGGCGCCTACGATGTCGAGACCGGCGCCGGCGACGAGCCGACGCGGATTGTCGTCTTCGAAGGAAAAGCCCGGTTTGTCGGAGGTGCGGCCGACCTGCCGATAGCCGCCGGCAAGGCGGTCCGCGTGACCGGGAAATACCCCGCGGTCGTCGCCGCCGAAAGCGACTGGACCGGGGTCAACCCGGCCCTGCCGACGCAAGCCGAACCACCGGGAGGCGCGAGACCGGACGCTTCCGGGACGGCGCCGCCCGGCTCCACGCCCACTGTCCCACCGGCGCCCCAACCCGCGAGCGGCGCGTCGGCCGACCAAGCCACGCTCGCGGCGTCTGGCTCCGCGTCCGCCGCCCCGGCCACCCGCCAGGACCGACCCGCTGCAGCTTCGGACACCACGCCTCCCGCCGGCCTGCCCGCTCAGGAGAACCGGCCGGACATGGCGTCGAACACCGCAGTGCAGACCGCGGCCGACAAGGGGACGGCGGCTCCGGCGCGGCACGCGGACGCCGTCACCGCGGATTCGGGACAAAAGCCGGCCGACGATTTTTTGTTGTGGGTCGAGGAATCCGACAAGGACCAACAGCCGCAGGCGGCACGTCAATCGAGCCGGTACGTATCGGACGAGACCACCGGGTCGGACGCGCTCGACCGCTATGGCCGCTGGGAAGCCCTCCCGGATTCCGAGCCGGTGTGGTTTCCGACGTCGGTGCCGGACGACTGGGCGCCCTACCGGTTTGGCCATTGGGACTGGATCGAGCCGTGGGGCTGGACCTGGATCGACGACCAGCCTTGGGGGTTCGCGCCGTTTCATTACGGCCGCTGGGTCAACATCGACGGCCGCTGGGGGTGGGTGCCGGGCGAAGTTCAGCCGCACCCGGTCTATGCCCCGGCGCTCGTCGCTTTTGTCGACACGCCCGAAGGCGCCGGCGGCGGACCCGACAACGGCCCGGACAACGGACCCGATGTCGGCTGGTTTCCGCTCGGCCCGGATGACGATTACGTGCCCTGGTATCAGGCCGGGCCCGACTATGTCGCGAGCGTCAACGCCCCCGAACATGGGCGTTTTCACGATTTCGGCCGGCACGGCGATGACGCGCACGGCCGCGAAGCGTGGCGCGGCGAATACTCCAACCGGCGCTTTGCGACCGTCGTCTCGCGCGAGGCGTTTGCCGACGCCCGGCGTCTCGACCGCGGCATGGTGCGCCAGGTCGCGGCCGACCGGCTCGCGCACGCGGCGGTGATGCGCGGCGCGCCGCACGTCACGCCGGCGGTCTTCAGAAGTGCGGCCGGCCCGGGCGAATTCCGCGGCGGGCTGCACGGCGCCACCCCCGCGGCCGCGGAGGCGGGAGGCGTGCGCGCGCGGCCGGGTGGCGTCGGCGCCGAGCACGCGCCGGGGATGGCCGCGAGGGGCGGCTCGGGTGCGGCAGAGCGCGGCGGCGAGCGCGGGCCGCAAGGGTTTGGCCGCCCCGAAGGCGAGCGCGGCCCGGCGGCGGCAGGCCGCGGCGGTGCGAGTCAATTTGGCCACTCCGAGGCCGGCCACAGCGCGGGACCGGAAGCCTTTCGCGGCGGCCAGCAGTTCGGCCGGCCGGAATCTTCTCAAGGGTTTCGCGGCGCGCAGCAGTTCGGGCGGCCCGAGGTCTCCCAGGGGTTTCGCGGCGGTCAGCAGTTCGGGCGGCCCGAGGTCTCCCAGGGGTTTCGCGGCGGCCAGCAGTTCGGCCGGCCCGAGGTCTCCCAGGGGTTTCGCGGCGGCCAGCAGTTCGGCCGGCCGCAGGTCGCCCAAGGGTTTCGCGGCGGCCAGTTCGGCCGGCCGCAGGTGTTTCAAACGCCGGCCGCCGGGTTTCGCGGCGGCGGGATGACGGGCCGCGCGGCTCCGGCGGCGCATTTCGGTGGTGGAGGCGGCGGCGGGGGCCGGCACAAATGACCGCCGCCGGCGGCAACGAGCGGCCGCAGGCGTCGCCGCAAAGGCTGTTCCGTTGAGCGTCGAACGAAGACTGGCGGCGATCCTGACGCTGGACGTCGTCGGCTACTCGCGGTTGATGGGCGCCAACGAGGAGGTCACCCACACCGCGCTGCAGACGGTGTGGGGCGAGGTTACCAACCCCAGGATCACAAAGCATCGCGGCCGGCTCGTCAAAACAATGGGCGACGGCCTGCTGGTCGAGTTCGCCAGCGTCGTCGACGCGGTCCGCTGCGCGTTCGAGATCCAATGCGCTATGGCGTCCCGCAACGCGTCGCAGCCGGCGGAAACCCGGTTCGTGTTCCGCATCGGCGTCAATCTGGGCGACATCATGTTCGATGACGCCGACATCTACGGCGACGGCGTCAATGTTGCCGCCCGGCTGGAAAGCCTGGCGCCGGAGGGCGGTATCTGCGTCAGCCGAACTGTTTACGACCAGGTGCGCGACAAGCTCGCCCTCAGCTTTGAGGATATGGGCGAGCGGCAGGTCAAGAACATCGCCCGCCCGGTCCACGTCTTCCGGATTGTGCTGGGGAATAGCGCGCCGGCGATGCCCGGCCCGAAAGCTGCCTGGCGGCGCGGCACCAACCCCGCTGTCGACAACGCCGTCCTCGGGCTGTGCGAAGTGCTGGCTCTCGTATTCGCGCTGCCGTTCGGCGAAGATTTGTACAAAGGGACGCCGGTTGCCGCCTGGCATTACGTGTATTTGGCGATCGGGCTGGTCTTCGGGCTGGTCGGCCCGGCTTGGCCGCACCTCCAGTCCAAAGTGCCGGCGCGATTTTCCGATCTGTTTCCGGCCCGGCTGCGCACCGGATTTCTGGTGACGAGCGGCGTCGTCGCCGGGGTCATGCTGCTCTTTTTAAAGATTTCCGCTGGCCCGCACGCAACCCCGGTGTCGCCGGTCGTCGGCGACGCGATTTTTTTTGACCGGGACAAGGTCGAGCTGTCGCCCGCCGCCAAAGGCTCGGTCGATCAGCAAGCCGAGATCTTGCGCGCCAATCCCGGCGTCAAGGTGACCGTCAAGACGTATTGCTCGGACGACGAAGGCGGGCGCTTTGGAAGGCAGGTGCTGGCGCAGCTCCGGGCCAACCAGATCCGCGACGCGCTCGAGGCGCAAGGCATTGCCGGCGGCCGTATCAAGGTCGAGGCCGCCTGCGACGGCTATGGCCCAAAACTGCCCGCAGCCGACGAAGCTTCGCAGGCGCAGACGCGCCGCGCGGTGCTGATCCGCGACTGAACCGGCGCCCGGCGGTCCAGACGGGGCGCGACCGTCGCGCCGACGCGCAGCCGGGCACGGTGACGGGGTCAGTTCTTGCTGCGGTCGACGAGGCGGTTTTGCCCGATCCACGGCATCATCGCCCGCAATTTCTCGCCGACCTCCTCGATCGGATGCTCTGCGGCGCGACGGCGCATCGCCTTGAAGCTCGGCTGGCCGGCGGCGTTTTCGAGCACCCATTCGCGCGCGAAGCGGCCGGATTGGATGTCCGCCAGGATCTTTTTCATCTCGGCGCGGACGTGTTCGTCGATGACCCGCGGCCCGCGCGAATAGTCGCCGTATTCGGCGGTGTTCGACACCGAATAGCGCATGTTGGCGATGCCGCCTTCATAGATCAGGTCGACGATCAATTTGACCTCGTGGCAGCACTCGAAATACGCCATTTCGGGCGCGTAGCCGGCCTCGACCAGGGTCTCGTAGCCGGCGAGGATCAGCGAGGTCAGACCGCCGCACAGCACCGACTGCTCGCCGAAGAGGTCGGTCTCGCATTCCTCGCGAAACGTCGTCTCGATGACGCCGGCGCGGCCGCCGCCAATGGCACAGCCATAGGAGAGCGCGATCTCGACCGCGTTGCCCGACGGGTTCTGCTCGACCGCGAGCAGACACGGCACCCCGGCGCCCCGCAAATATTCCGAGCGCACCGTGTGACCGGGCCCCTTGGGCGCGATCATGAACACGTCCATGTCGGGGCGCGGCTCGATCAGCCGGAAATGGATGCTGAGGCCGTGCGCGACCGCGAGTGCCGTGCCCTCGCGCATGTTGGGGCGCAGTTCATTGGTGTAGAGCCCCGCCTGCAATTCGTCGGGCGCCAGCACCATGACGATATCGGCCCATTTCGCCGCCTCGGCATTGGTCAAGACCTTGAAGCCGGCGTTCTCCGCCTTCTGCGCCGACGGCGAGCCGGGGCGCAATGCCACGACGATGTCCTTGACCCCGCTGTCGCGCAGATTGTTGGCGTGGGCGTGGCCCTGGCTGCCATAGCCGATGACCGCGACTTTCTTCGCCTTGATCAGGTTCACATCCGCGTCGCGGTCGTAATACACCCGCATGTCCCGCCTCCGTTCCGGGCATACCGTCGCCCCCGCGAAAGCGGGGGTCCAGGGCAAAGGCCGGAGCGTAAGCCCTGGGTTCCCGCTTTCGCGGGAACGACGAGATCAATACACCAAGCGCCGGGTTCGCCAGCCGCAGTCCACTACAGACCCGTGGCGCCGCGCGAGATCGCGACGGCCCCGGTGCGCGAAATCTCGACCAGCCCCAGCGGCTCCATCAGCGCGACAAAGGCGTTGAGCTTTTCGGCCGAGCCGGTCATCTCGAACACAAAGCTGTCGATTGTCGAATCGATGACCCTGGCGCGAAAGATGTCGGCCAGCCGCAGCGCCTCGATCCGCGCCTCGCCTTTGCCGGCGACCTTGACCAGCATCATCTCGCGCTCGACAAACGGCCCCTCGTCGCTCAAATCGTGCACCTTGTGCACCGGCACGAGCCGCGACAATTGCGCCTTGATCTGCTCGATGATCATCCGCGTGCCCGAGGTCACGATCGTGATCCGCGACAAGGCGGCGCGGCGGTCGACCTCGGCGACGGTCAGGCTCTCGATGTTGTAGCCGCGCCCGGAGAAGAGCCCGACGACGCGCGCCAAGATCCCCGGCTCGTTGTCGACGAGCACCGCGATCGTGTGCCGCTCGAGCTCAGCCACGGTGAGTACGTCCGCTTCCTCAACCGTCATTCCCGCGCAAGCGGGAATCGAGAGCAAGTGCGGCGCGGCGGCCCCTGGGCCGCCGTTTTCGCGGGGGCGACGAAAACAGGAGGTTGCAACCACTCACACCAGCACCATGCCTTCCTCGGAGACCGGCCGTTCCGCCTCGTCGGTGGGGCCGAGCAGCATCTCGTTGTGGGCGGCGCCCGACGGGATCATCGGAAAGCAGTTCTCCTTCGGGTCGACAGCTACGTCGAGGATCACGGCACCCGGGGTTTTCAGCATCCAACGGATCGCGCCGTCGAGCTCGGCGGGATCCTCGATCCGCCGGCCGCTGGCGCCGAACGCGTCGGCCAGCTTGACAAAATCCGGAAGCGCCGCGGTGTAGCTCTCGGAATAGCGGCCACCATGGAGCAGTTCCTGCCACTGGCGCACCATCCCCATGTATTGGTTGTTCAGAATGAAAATCTTGACTGGCAGGCGGTACTGCGCCGCTGTCGACATTTCTTGGATGTTCATCAGGATCGAGGCTTCGCCGGCGATGTCGACGACCAGCGCCTCCGGGTGGGCGACCTGCACACCGACCGCCGCCGGCAAGCCGTAGCCCATCGTGCCGAGCCCGCCCGAGGTCATCCAATGACCCGGCTCGTCGAACTTGAAGAACTGTGCCGCCCACATCTGGTGCTGGCCGACCTCGGTCGTCACGTACACGTCATGGTCGCGCGTAAGCGCGAAAAGCCGCTCGATCGCGTATTGCGGCTTGATCACGCCGCGGCAGCTCTTGTCGTAGCGCAGGCAGTCTCGGGCCCGCCATTCCTCGATCTGACGCCACCACGCGCTGCGGTCGGCGGAGAACCCGCTGCGCCCGCCGGCCTCGACCATCGCCGTCATCGCGTGGCCGACATCGCCGATGATCGGCAGGTCGACGCGCACGTTTTTGTTGATCGAGGACGGGTCGATGTCGATGTGGATCTTTTGCGACCCCGGCGAGAACGCGTTGAGCCGCCCGGTCACCCGGTCGTCAAAGCGCGCGCCGACCGCGACCATCAGATCGCAGCCGTGCATGGCGAGGTTCGCCTCATAGGTGCCGTGCATGCCGACCATGCCGAGAAAATGCGGGTCGCTCGCCGGAAACGCGCCGAGCCCCATCAACGTCAGGGTGCACGGCGCGTCGGCAAGCCGCACCAGCTCGGTAAAGCGCGCGCAGGCCGCGGGCCCCGAATTGATCAGACCACCGCCGCCGTAAAACAGCGGCCGCTTGGCGGCGGCGATCATCTCGACGGCGTGCGCGACGCGCGCCGGCTCCGGCGCCAGCTGCGGGCGGTAGCTCTTGTGGCGGCCGGCCTCCGGCCCGCTGTAGGGGCCGAGCGCGAACAGCACGTCCTTTGGCAGGTCGACAACGACCGGCCCCGGCCGGCCGCTGCGTGCGACGTAAAACGCCTCGTGCATCATGCGCGCGAGATCGCGCACGTCCTTGACGAGGTAATTGTGCTTGGTGCAGGGCCGGGTGATGCCGGTCGTGTCGGCTTCCTGGAACGCGTCGTTGCCGATCAGGTGGGTCGGCACCTGCCCGGTCAGGCACACGACCGGCACCGAGTCCATCAGCGCGTCGGTGAGCCCGGTCACCGCGTTTGTCGCACCGGGGCCGCTCGTCACCAGCACGACGCCGACCCGGCCGGTCGAGCGCGCATATCCTTCGGCGGCATGCACAGCACCGCCCTCCTGGCGCACCAGGATGTGCCGCAGCGAATTCTGCTTGAAGAGCGCATCGTAGATCGGCAGGACCGCGCCGCCCGGGTAGCCGAAAACGACATCGACGCCCTCGTCGACGAGCGCCTTGATGACGATCTCCGCTCCATTGATCGGCTCGGCCGACATGACAAGCTCCTCGGCAATCGACAGGGCGTTCTGTATTGAGCCGCCCGCTATATCAAGCCGCCCGCGGCGCCGCGGGCGGGGCGCGCACCGTAGTCAGCTATCCCTGGCCGGTCAACAAAAACTCGTCAATAAACTGACGTGAGCGGCGCAGCAAACTTTCCGAAAATTGCTCTTCGAAAACCAGGTCGGGCTGCGACTGGTGACGAAACCAGGTCGTCTGGCGCTTCGCATAGCGGCGTGTCGCGCGCTGCGCCGCGGCCGTCGCCTCGGCGAGTGTCGCAGCACCCTCGATATGGCGCAGCAGCTCGGGCAGGCCGACCGCCTTCATCACCGGCAGGTCGCGGTCGAGCCCGCGCGCCGCAAGCCCCGCGGCCTCGGCGAGAACACCGCGCTCGACCATCTCGGTCATCCGCCGGTCGCAAACGGCGTACAAGCGGTCGCGCGGCGGCATCATCAGGATCGTCGCAAAGCGGTAGCCCGCGCGAGGGTGCGGCTCGCCGCGCCAGGCGTCGATCGACCGGCCGGTGGCGCGGACGACCGCATAGGCACGGACCAGCCGCTGGCTGTCCGCGACATGGAGCCGGCCTGCGGAAGCTGGATCGAGCTCCGCCAGCCGCGCGCGGAACGCGGCACCGCCGAGCTTCCGATGAAGGGCGGCCGCCTCCTCGCGGGCCGGCTCGGGAATGTCCGGAAACGGTGCGAGCCCGTGTCGGAGCGCATGAAGATAGAGCCCGGTGCCGCCGACGACGATCGGCAGGCGCCCGGCCGCGACTGCCCCGGCGATTTCGGCCACGGCCAGGTCGCGCCAGCCGCCGGCCGAGCCGCGCACCGCGCCGTCGAGAAAGCCGTAGAGTCGGTGCGGCGCGCGCGCCAGCGCCGCGGCGTCAGGGCGCGCCGTCAGTATTGCGAGGTCGCGATAGCATTGAAGCGCGTCGGCGTTGACGACCGTCCCGCCGAGCTCTTCCGCCAGCGCCAGCGCCAATGCCGATTTGCCGCTCGCGGTCGGACCGGCGACAACCACTACCGGCGGGGCGTCTTGCGGCTTGTCGGGGAAACGGCTCCTGTCGTACGACGACAAGCGATGCGCCTCGTCGTCACCTTGATCGCCGCCGGCGCCGACCCCGGTCTCCCCCGCCTCGCGGGCGCCGTCCGCTGCGCGCTCGCCGCCGCAGACCAGCCGGTGTGGCTGGCGCCGGCGGAGGCCTGCGACATCTTCGTCGACGCCGCCGCCCCCGAGATGGTCGCCAAGGTCGTGCGCGCGGCGGTCGGCGAGGCCGCGGTCGACATGCTGGTGCAGCCGGCGTCCGGCAGGCGCAAACGGCTGCTCGTCGCCGACCTCGAATCGACGATCATCGAAAACGAGATGCTCGACGAGTTGGGCGCGATGCTCGGGATCGGCGATAAGATCGCGGCGATCACCCGGCGCGCGATGAACGGCGAAATCGATTTCGCCACCGCCCTCGCGGCCCGCGTCGCAATGTTGGCCGGGACCGGAACCGGGGCAATCGCCGAAGCCGCCGCCCGCACCCGCGTGACCCCCGGGGCGCGAACCCTGGTCGCCACCATGCGCCGCGACGGCGCCGCCACGGCGCTCGTCACCGGGGGCTTTACGGTGTTTGCCGATCGGGTTGCCGTCGAGCTCGGCTTTGACCGCGTCGTCGCCAATCGGCTGGAGATTGTCGGGGAGCGCCTGACCGGCCGGGTGCTGCCGCCGATCGTCACCGCCGAGGCGAAGCGGCAAGAGTTGCGGGCGCTGGCCGCCGAGCTCGGGATTGCGCCCGACGCGGCGCTCGCCGTCGGCGACGGCGCGAACGACCTGCCGATGCTGGCCATCGCCGGGCTCGGTGTCGCCTTTCATGCCAAACCTGTGGTTGCGGGCGCCGCCCGGATGCGGCTCGACC
>DATMLF010000037.1:0-3429 GCA_035570595.1 Allostellaceae bacterium | reverse complement strand
GTTCGAGCTCGAATTCCTGACCGGCCGGGCGTGCGGTAGCGTGGCGGAAGCCGCGGCGGCCGCGGCCACGCTGCACGGTCAAGGGCCGAAGATCGTGCTGGTCACCAGTCTCGACACGACGCCCGATCGCTTGACCATGCTCGCCAGCAATGCGGAGGGGGCGTGGTCGGTCGAGACGCCGCGCCTGCCGGTTATGCTCAACGGCTGCGGCGATGTGACCGCGGCGCTGTTTCTCGGTCATCTGCTCAACGGCGCGAGCCTCGCCGAGGCGCTTGGCCGCACCGCGGCGGCGATGTTCGCGGTGATCGAGACGACCGTGCGGCTCGGCCGCTACGAACTGGCGCTGGTCGCCTCACGCGGGGAGCTGGCGCAGCCGAGCCGGAGCTTCGAGGCGCGCCAGCTGTAGCGTCGGGTTCAGCGATTGCCGGGCGGCTGGTCGTCCCGGCCAAAACGCGGATCGCCGGGCTTCACAACCATGTCTTTTCTGGCGCCGCCGCCCGGCGGGACGATTTGCAGCATCTCCTGCTTGACGAGATTCGCCACATAGGCGCGGGCAGCCGCCAAAAACTGGGCTTCAGCCGCCTCTAGAGCTGCTTGATCCATGATGAGCACTCCCTTATGCCGACATGATCGTCGGTCGGGAGCCTTACGCCGGGCCACTTCGGGCAGATGCGCGAGGTTGAGGACAGCAGCCAGATATCGTTTTCAATTCGAGCTATCTGTCCGACGCGTGTTCCCCGGTTCTTCGCAGGCGGTAAAGCACGTGCCGGCGCAGCTTGTGCCCTTCAGGCACGCGCGGATGGTCGAAATCACCGGCCTCATCACGTTCCATCCCGGCACGTTCCATGACGGCGCGCGAACGCCAGTTGCCGGCAACGGTGAACGCCACTATTTCCGCAAAACCGAGCCGGTAGAACCCGTCCTCAAGCGTCGCGCGGGCCGCTTCCGCCGCGAAACCCTGCCCCCAATAAGGCCGCGCCAGACGCCACGCGACCTCGACAGCCGGCGCGAACGGCACTGCCCAGCGCAGATTGTCGAGACCAATCACACCGATAAACGGCACCTCGCCCGGCAGCTCGACAACGAACTGGCCAAAGCCGTGCTCGTCCCAATGACGACGTGCGCCCGCGACCCAATCCGGCGACGGGGGCAGCAGAAATTCGCCCACCTCGGGGTCGGACGACATCGCCGCAAAGTGCGCGGCGTCCTCGTCGCGCCACTCACGCAGCAAGAGGCGCGGCGTGCGCAGAGCGATCGCCATCGCTATTTCTTCGGCGCGGCGCGGCCCATCTGGCTGAAGAACATCTCCTGCAACTGCTCGAGCCCGCGCATCCCGGCGGGAAGCCAGGTCTTCATCATGGTTTCGGGGTCGAGCGCCTTGAGGTTGGCGCGCATGCGCTCTTCGGCCTCGGCCATCAGCCGGTCCTGCATCGGCTTGATCTCGGGCAGCCCGAAGAACTCGCGCAGTTCCTCGGGCGTGCAATCGATGTCGAAATGGAGTTTCATCCCGGCGCCTCTTCATCAAGTGCGTCGGCGCCTCCGCGCCGACTACGGCACCGGCCCGCTCCCCCACCCGGCCACCCAATCAGCATACTCTCGTTGGGTGGCCGGGTGGGGGAGCGGGCTGGCGCCGTGTTCCGCATCAGCGGAACCTCATTTAGTATCCTGCCGTATTATAGCGGAGTTGCTCCATGGCCGTCGAAATCCCATTCCGCCGCGAGTTCGCGTTCGAATACGGCAAGCTGGAAAGCGTCGCCCCCGGCATCCGCCGCATCGTTGCCAACAACCCCAGCCCATTTACGTTTCGCGGCACCGGCACCTATGTCGTCGGCGAGGGCGAGGTGGCGGTGATCGATCCCGGCCCCGCGCTCGCCGAGCATGTCGAGGCGCTGCTGGCGTCGCTGTCGGGCGAGCAGATCACGCACATCCTCGTCACCCATACGCATAGCGACCATTCGCCCGCGGCGGCGGCGGTTAAAGCCGCGACCGGCGCGCCGACCTACGGTTTTGGCCCGCATGCCGGCGGACGACGCGGCGAGGCGTCGGTCGAAGAAGGCGGCGACTGGGACTTCACGCCCGACATTGTCATCAAGGACGGCGACGAAATCGCCGGAAAGGGCTGGCGGTTCGAGGCGGTGCACACGCCGGGTCACACCTCGAACCATCTGTGCTTCGCGCTGCCCGACCAGGGCATCCTTTTCAGCGGCGATCATGTGATGGGCTGGTCGACCAGCGTCATCGCGCCGCCGGACGGCAACATGGCGACCTACATGGCCTCGCTCGACAAGCTGCTCACGCGCGGCGACGCGGTCTATTGGCCGACGCACGGGCCCGCGATCACCGAGCCCAAAGACCATGTGCGCGCATTTATCGCCCACCGTCGCGAACGCGAGGCGGGAATCGTCGCCTGTCTCGAAGCGGGGGTCGGACATATCGACGCAATGGTCGAACGGCTCTATGTCGGCCTCAACCCAAATCTGCGCCGCCCCGCCGCGCGCTCGGTACTGGCGCATCTGATCGACCTGATCGACCGCGGGGTGGTTTCGAGCGAGGGAACCGCAACCGTCGGCGCAACCTATCGGATTCGCCGTCGTTGACAGATTCGCGGGGCAAGCTTGGCGTGGGAGCGTCAAGCGGCCACGAAAAAGCCTTATAAATAGCCGAGTGTCCTTCACTATTCAGGGTCCCGACATCGCCACTTTAGTCGTGACGGCCGAAGTGCTATGTCGAACCTGCTCCGTTTCGCAGCGCTGCTCATCTAAGGAGAAAATCTCGTGGTTAACGCAACTCGGTTGATCGCCATTGCCGGCGTTTTGGCGCTCGTGGGCGCCTGCTCGAGCCCGCCCCCGCCTCAGCCGGCTCCGATGCTGCCGGCCCCGGCGCCGCCGCCTACCGAGCAGCCGTATACCGTGCCGCCGGCACCGCCGCCGCCGATGCATCACGCGATGGGATGCCACCCCGGCTATCACTGGATTGGCGGACATCGCTACCATGGCCATTGGGTCCATGGGCATTGCGTGCCGAACCATGTCGTGCATCACGCCGTTCATCACACGATGCACCCCGCCGCGCCGATGCCAGCCTCGGCAGCCCCCTCGTCTGCGCCGATGGCTCCGCCGCCAGCGCCGTCGGCTCCGACCCCGGCCCCTGCGCCCATGACGCCGCCGCCGGCCCCCGGCCAGCGCTAAGCGGCGCGCCTAGCGCACAAACACGACGAGCGCAGCCTCACGGCTGCGCTCGTTTTGTTTGATAAATGGGCGTCGCGTTAGGCTACGCGGCGGATGACGAGACTTGGCTAAGCGAGAGTGATGCCGACGGCTTCGGGGCCCTTGCGGCCCTCGGCGATGTCAACCACCACCCGCTGGCCCTCGTTGAGGCTCATCAGCCCCGCGCGCTGCAGCGCCGAGGCGTGCACAAACACGTCCTTGC
>DATMLF010000036.1:0-37028 GCA_035570595.1 Allostellaceae bacterium | reverse complement strand
CGCAAGATCGGGAAGCGCTCCGAGCAGCCAATAGGCACCGGCCCACACCCAGGCCTCGATTGCGTGCAGGGTGGCGACCAGCACCACCGCGATACCCATGACGGCGGCAAACATGGCCGTGAAATAGCGCCGCGCGATAATGCGGCTCACCCCGTCAACCACCCGCTCATGCAGCAGCCCAAGGCCGAAAACATGAATGACGATGGTTGCCACGATCAGCGGCAGGCTCCACGCCCAGTCGACGCGCCAGGTCGTCGCGCCGGCGGCGGCGCTGAGCGAATTCATTTATCCAAGCGAGGGAAGCCCGCGGGATTGGCTATTGCAAGGTCTCGTCGGGGAAGACGCCCCAGACTTCGCGGCGCTGCACCCAACCCTTGTAGCCGCCGGCCTCGATGTGGCACCACGGGCCCTGAAACTCGAGCAGCCGGGCGATCACGCCGGGCTCCGCGCGAGCGACGATTGGCGCGCCAGGATCGGGTTGTCGATAGAGCGCACGCACGGCGCCGGCAACGATCACCTCGCGTTTGCCGGTGACCATGCGATCGAGCACCCAGCCTTTGTCGCCCTGCCAGTCCTCGACCCGGCGCCAATTCTGAAACTCTTCGACGATCTCGACCGGCATGTCCTTACGCTTGAAAACCCAAGCGATCGGGTAGTTTTCGCCTGGGCCGACCCGCAAATTCACCTCGTCCGAGCGCAGGCTGGCAAAGCGCGGCACCTTTTCCGGCGCCGGCGTCTGCCCGCCCGCGGCAAGCGGCACAAGGGCAAGCAGTGCGGCGAGCACTGCCATTACTTGCAAATGCAAGACTTGACCTTGCGATCCCCCCGACATCCCCACCTGCCGAGCGCTGAGCGCCAAATTCGACCCGCCGCAAAAGCCGATGCGGGCCGCCCCCGTTCCAAATGATGGAGCTTTTCGCGCGCCGCCTCAACCGTCATCACGGTTTTTCCAAAACGGCTGCAATATCGTGTAGAAATGCGGTGACGGGGCTGCCCTCAAACGAGAGAGCCAGCACCCAGCATGGGATCGGACCATGAAGAATCTACTGGCGGTAGTCGGCGACGGGACCGCGACGCCGGTTCTCGAAGCCTCGATGCGGGTGGCGCAACGGTTCGACAGCCACATCGTCGGGCTGCATAGCCTGACGACCGAGTACGCCGTGGTGTTCGGCGGCGAGATGGGGTTTTCGATCTCTTCCGAGGTCGACCGCACCCTCGAGCGCGAGGGTCACGATCGCCGCGACCAGGCCCGGCGGTTGTTCCGCGACTTCATGCAGGGGCACGGCGTGCCGGTCGGGGCGCTGCCGCCGGGGCACAACGGCGCAAGCGCTTCATGGCGTGAGGAGGACGGCAGGCAGAACGCCGTCGTCGGGCTGATCGGGCGGGTGTTCGACCTGATCCTGGTCGAGCAGCCGGAAAAGCTCGCCTCGATAGCCGAGGCGACGCTCGAGGACGCGCTGTTCGAGAGCGGGCGGCCGGTGCTGATGGTTCCGCCGAACGCGCCCGCCGCGATGGGCGAGGTCATCGCGGTCGCCTGGAACGGCAGCACCGAGACGGCGCTGACCGTCGCCCTCGGCATGCCGTTTCTGAAGCAGGCAAGACACGTCGCTATTGTCGCGGTCGGCGCCCAGCACATGCCCGAGCCGGGGCCGGACGGCGAAGAGCTGGCGCGCACCCTCGAGCGGCACGGGATCGACGTCAGCCTGCGCACCGCCTACGGCCGGCAGAAGTCGCAAGGCGAATCGTTCCTGAAGGAGGCCCTCGCCGCCGGCGCCGACATGCTGTTCAAAGGCGCCTATACGCAAAGCCGCATTCGCCAGATGATCTTTGGCGGGGCGACGCGCCACATCATCATGGAGGCGAACCTGCCGGTGCTGATGGCGCGCTGAAGGCTGGGCGCGCCTCGGAACCGGCGCGCACCACGAACTGCTTCAGGAACCGTTCGTATTCGCGGAACTGCTCGTCGCGCGTCATGCCGGCGCGCGCCCGCGCATCGGGGGCCGGGATGCCGCCGAGCTTCTGCGCGATCCACCGCCGGAGCTGGCCGGCGATCACCGCGGGGTCGTTGGCGACGACGCCGGCCCCGCGCTCGCGAACCGTCGCCGCCAGGTCGCCCGCTTCGTAGCCCAGGAACAGGATCGGGCGCCGCGCCCCCAAATACTCGTAGAATTTGGCCGGAATGTTTCCGGCATCCTTGACATTGTCCCATTGCAGCAGCAGCAGCACGTCGGCCGAGGTCTGCAATGCCAGAGAGGCCTTGTAGGTCACCGGCTCGTGCACAAAGACGCGGTCGGCGACGCCGTGCGCGGCGGCAAGCGGCAGCACGTCGGCGGGGGGCGGCCCGTAAAAATCGATCGCGACGCGTTCACGCTCGACGCCGAGCAACGCGACGGCGGCAAACAGCGGGCTCGGGTCGCGGTATCCCGGGTAGATGTTTCCGGCATAAAGCACCGTCACGACGTCGCCGGGCGGCGGGCCCGTCGGCTTGGCCGGGAAGTCGTCTTCGACATAGCCGTTGAAGATGCACGCGACCGGCTGGCGATAGCGGCGCCGCAAGGTTTGCGACCAGCCCGGCGTGACGCTGACGAGGCCTGCGGCGGTGCTCAACACCCGCCGCTCGATCACATGGTCGAGCGCGCGCCGCCAACCCGGGTTGTCGTAGTAGGGGTTGTCGACCCACAGGTCGCGCAGCTCGGCAATCCACGGCGCGCCGCAGCGGCGGGCAATCCGCGCCGCCGCCACCAGCCCCGAATTAGGCGGGGCGCTGCCGACCACGATGTCGGGCTGCCAGTCGCTCACCAGCTCCAACCCCGCCGCGGTCGCGGCGCCGATCCACCCGGCGCGTGCGTCGGGAATGCGCAGCAGTGCGTAATAATGGCGGACGAGCCGGGGGGACGAGGCGGTTCGTGGTGGCGCTGCCGCGGGGGCTGCGGCCGGCGCCTCGGCGGTGCTGCCTGTCCGCGTTTTGCTCCACACCCGGCGCACCAGCTTGACGGCTCCGTCGAAGAGCTCGTCGCGCGCCCATCCCTGCGCGTAGGCGACGTATTCGGGCGGGATTTCCAGGGGCAGCGCGGCGTTGGACGAAGTCGCCGCGACGACCCGGACGCCATGGCCCGCCTCGTGCAGGTATTTGGCGAATTTGCCGACGCGAACCGCGCCGATGACGTTGACCGGCGGGAAGGCATGGGAGACGAGAAGCACGTTCATCGCGGCGCTGCGCTGCCCGGCTGAACGGCGGACACGTCTTGGATCTGGGTCAGGCCCCAACTTCCACAGCGGCGTCGCGCAGGGGCTCGGACGCCGGGGCGCCGCTGTGCACCTGACGCAGAAAACCTTCGAACATGGACAATAACCACAGTGCGGCGCTGTGGTCTCGGGCACCCGACTGGTGCTCGTTGAGCAGGGTTTCGATCGCCGCCATGTCGAACAACCCCGACCCGCGCAGCGCCGGCCCGCACAAGCTCTCGCGCACCCGTTGCCGCAGTGGCCCGCGAAACCAACGCGCGAGCGGCACCACAAAGCCCTGTTTCGGACGATAGAGGATACGCTGCGACACATACGGCTCGAGCGCTGCCTTCAAGGCGTATTTTCCCTCGCGGCCGCGCAGCTTCAGCGACGAGGGGAGCCGGGCCGCCCATTCGACAAGCGTGTGATCGAGCAACGGCACCCGCACTTCGAGCCCGTTCGCCATGCTCGCGCGGTCGACCTTGGTCAGGATGTCGCCCGGCAGATAAGTCTTGAAGTCGGCGTACTGGGCTTGCGACAGCGGGTCTTCGCTGCCCGAGCGGGTCATATGGCCGCGCAGCGTCTCGAACGCGCTGTAGCCCTGCAAGTCGCGCACGAGATCGGCGCTGTAGAGCCGCCCGCGAAGTGCCTCGCCGCAGATCGAAACCGACGAGAAATATGCGGCCGCCGCATCGCCCGCGAGCTCGCTCAAGACCGCCTTCGCGCGCAACGGGCGCGGCGCCCAGTCGAGCTTTGGGTAAAGCGCGCCGATCAGCCCAAAAATCGGCGAGCGCAGCGCGCCCGGCACGACGCGGCGGACCCGCTCCTCGACGACATGCCATCGGTAGCGGCGGTAGCCGGCGAAGACCTCGTCCCCGCCGTCGCCCGACAGCGCGACGGTCACCCTCTCGCGCGCCATGGCACTGACGCGAAATGTCGGCATCGCCGAGCTGTCGCCGAACGGCTCGTCGTATATCGTCGCCAGGCGGTCGACCAGGTCGAAGCCGTCCGGGTCGACCGAGCGGACGTGATGGGCGGTCCGGTAGCGCGCGGCGACCTCGGCTGCATAGGGCGACTCGTCGAAGCCGCCGGTGCCGAACGAAATCGAAAACGTGTCGACCGGGCCAGCCTTCAGCCCCGCCATTATCGCGACGACGCCGCTTGAATCGACACCCCCCGACAGAAACGCCCCGAGCGGCACGTCGGCGATCATCCGCATGCGGATCGACTCGCGCAGCCGCGCGACCAGCTCCTCGCCGACCTCCTCCGGGTCTGCCGGGGCGCCGTCGACAAAGCGCAAATTCCAGTAGGCGCGGGGTTCCGGCGGCGGCGCGCCGCGGCGCACGAGAAGGCAATGTCCGGGCGGCAGCTTGCGCACCCCGGCGTAAACCGACCGCGGGTCGGGGATGTAGCCGAACGCGAAATATTCTTCGATCGCCTGCGGGTCAAGCCGGCGGTCGACCGCCGGGCAGCACAAGATCGCTTTCAGCTCGGAGGCGAACAGCAGCTGCCCGTCGCCGAGAGCGCAGTAGTAGAGCGGCTTTTCGCCGAGGCGGTCGCGCGCCAGGAACAATGCCCCGCGATGCTCGTCCCACAAGGCGAAGGCAAATTGCCCGTTGAAGCGGTCAAGGCACTCTTCGCCCCATTCCTCCCAGGCATGGACGACCACCTCGGTGTCGCAGCGGGTGCGAAAGACATGCCCCAGCGCCGCCAGCTCGGCCATCAGCGGCTGGAAATTGAAGATCTCGCCGTTGAACACGACGCAGACCGTGCGATCCTCGTTGAACAGCGGCTGGTCGCCACCCGCGACATCGACAATGGCAAGCCGCCGGTGCCCGAGGCCGATGCCCGGCATGTGGTAAAAGCCGTCGCCGTCGGGGCCGCGATGCGCGATGGCGGCGGTCATCCGCCGCAGCAGGCGTCGGTCGACCTCGCTCGGCGCACGCCAGTCGAAAATGCCGGCAATCCCGCACATCTCTCCAATCCGCGATGGTCAGAATTCGAATTTGACGCGGCTGCCGAAATGGCGCACCGCATATTCCAGCGACAGAATGCGCGCGAACTGATCGGCGTCGCCGATGCGCCCCACGTGAAAGAGGCGCCGCATCTCCACAACGCCGCCGGGCAGGGCCGCGTTGCAGTACGCCTCCGCGAGATATCCCGGCCATTCCCCCGACCGGCGACGCAGGTGTCTGAGGCGGTAGGAATAGCGGCGCAGCCACGGCGGCCGCAGCAACGTCGCATAATCGGCAAGCCGTCGCGACAGAGGCGGCGAGCCGCTGAAATCATGGCCGTAGCTCGAAGGGTATTGGGCGAGGCGGCGGTCGGCGCGGCGGATCAGCTCCGCCTCGTAGGCCCCGTGATTCTTCCAGCCCAGCCGAAGAGCGCTGGCATGCTCGGTCAGCGGGCGTTCGAGATAGGGCATCGCGGTGAAGCCATAGCGGCCGGCGATGCTGTCGACCTTGCCGTCCCATGAGCGGCAGCGAAAGCTGTGATAGAGCCATTCGACCGTCGGCCGCGGCAACCGGCGCTCGTCGCTGCCCAAAAGATCCATCACCTTGCCTTCCAGGCCGGCGTAATAGCTCGCGCTGTCAAAAGCGGCCGTGCAGACCGACGGGTCGAACCGGCTATAGAAGCTCCACAAAAGCTCACGAATTGTGTATTGCCGATCGGGAAGATAAAAGAAGTTTCGAAAAATCTCGCCGCCGCCGCCGTTGAGGGCGACCGCGTTACCGCGCACGCGCCGCGCCGACTCGGCAATTTCGGCGTTGTTCTGAAATATGCCGCCCCAGCCGTAGCCGTCATGCGCGAGAAAGTTGCGGTAGGCAACCTCGGCAAACTCCGCGGCGGGGATCCTCGGCTGGGCGCCCTTGTCGATCGCGGCCAGCGCCAGCCCCTCACGGCGGGCGATCTCGCCGGCGAGCCGCACGTCGCTGTCGGCGCTGGGTCCGTAGACGTAGAGGCGCGGCCGCACGCCATGGCGGCGCAGAAACCCCAGCATCAGCCGCGAGTCGTAGCCGCCCGAGAGCGCGCATCCGACGCGGTCACCGAACCTCCGCGCCACGGCGCCGAAGTAACCGTCGAGCAGCGCCATGCTGCGGTCGAGCGAGGCGGCTCGGTCCGCCGCAGTGAACGTGCGGGTCACCCGCAGCCGCGGCCGGACGACCTCGATCCCGGCGCGGCCGACGCGGATGACGGCGCCGATCGGCGCCAACGCAACCTCGCGGAACAAGGTCTCGTTGCCCGAGACCACCCCGTTGAAAACGTATTCGCACGCGCTCTGCCGCGACAGGGTCAACCGGTCGAGCGCCGACGAGATCGCAAAAAACGAGGTCGCCACGATGCCCGCGTCGAGGTTGTAGAACAGGTGGTAGCCGCCGAACATGTCGAGCCGGATCAGGGTCTGGCCGTTCGTGCGGGTTACGAGGGCGTAGTGCCCCATCGCCGCGGCGGCCGGCGGCGCCTCCGCGGCGCACCCCGCCGAGCCGGCGCTCGTCGGCAGGGCCGCATCCGCCGGGGCCGCGGCATCCGCGTCGCAAAAACGGGTGCCGCAGACAAACGCGAAGTCGCCGTTCGGGTGGCGCGTCAGCGCGCTCGCGCCGCTTTCGACGCTCGGATAGGCGGCAAAGACATAGTCTTCGGTCTCGATGGTCCGCGGCGCCGCGAACCCAAGCTCGGCGTAGCACTGGAAGAGCCGTTCCAATGCCCCGGGCCGGCCCGCGCCGGGCCGAGCGGACGCGAGGAAAAACCCGCCCATCAGCGATTTTTGGCCGCGCGCGAATGCCAGGGTGGGTGCTGCAACTGTCGCCAGGTCTTCAGTTTGTCCGCCAGTCGTCGACGAGCGGGCCGATCTCCGACCCGTCGCCAAAATCAGCGCATCGGCGAAACCGGCCGCCCTCCTTGACCCACACCGAGCCGTTTTCGGTTTCGCCACCCCGCTCGTCGTGGTTTCGCGAGACGACAAAACATCCGCCGTCGCGCAAGTATGAGTGCAGGTTCCCCACCGCCTGGTAAAGCTGGGGCCGCTCGAAATAGCCGAGGTTCAAGACATTGCTCGCGCGCACCGCCGCAAGTCGGCCTCTCAGGGAATCCTCGCGGACCAGGCAGTCGAGCTCGATCGCGGCAATCCCCGGCTCGCGGCGCACCAGCGGGTGAACCAGCGAGATCGGCGCCTCCTCGCGCATCGACCGGCGGAACCGTTCGAGCTGCATATAGAGCCGCGCCAGCGGACTGCCGTCCCGCGGCGAACGGCGCGACCGGGAGAGGCGCACCCCGATCGGGCCGAACCGCGCCATGACCGGCTCGCCGTCGCCGGCGCGGTATTCGACGACCGGGCCGCGGCGATAGCGCGACAAGGCGAGGTTGAGGTCGCCGAGCAGCGCCGTCACGTCGTCCCCGAACGCCCGGCGCAGCGTGTGCAGCGCCTCCAACGTGGTGATGCCATCGGAGGCGCCGAGGTCGAGAAACGTCATGCCGGCGCGCAGTTCCGGGTCGATGTGCGCGCACAGCATCTCCTCGGTCCGCCGCAACCGCCCGCGATTGGTGCGCTTCCAGGCGCCGCCCATGCGCAAATCGTGCAGGATGAGACTGAAGCGGTCGGCCTCCTCGCACAAGTGGCCGCCGGACTTCTCAAGCCGCCGCGCGATGTCGACGAGCGCTTCGGGGTCGCAGACGCACCGCGCCTTGAGGATGGGTAGACGCGGCAGCGAGCCCCGGACGACAATCTGGATCACAATCGGCCAGCCCTCACAACCGCTCAGCCGCCGGCGCGACGACATCCAGGCCGAACAGCGCCGAGTATGCGGCAAACATCCGCTCCTGCGAGAAAAGGTCGACCACGCGCCGGCGGTTTTGCCGGCCCAACGCGGCACGCCGGGCAGGCTCGCGAAGCAGGCTCTCCAACGCGGCGACAAAGGCGGCAGGGTCGTCGCGCGGCACGACGAACGCCCGATTTTCGTCGCTGAGGATGTGTCTCACATCGCCGACATCGACAGCGGCGACCGCCCGGCTCGCCGCCATCGCCTCCAAGAGGGCGTTGGGCATTTGCTCGGTATCGGAGGAGAGGGCGAACACGTCGAAGCTGCCGAGCACCGCCTCCGGGGCGACGCGGCCGGTAAAGACGACGCGCTCGGCGATTGCGAGTTCGTCCGCTAGCCGGGTCAGCTTCGCGCGCTCGACGCCGTCGCCGGCGATCACCAGCCGTGCCGCGCGCGACCGGTCGAGATCGGCGAACGCCCGCACCAGCCGGGCGACGTTCTTTTCCGGCCGCAGCGGCGCCACCGTTCCGACCACGACCTCGCCCTCGCGGAGCGCAAACCCGGGGATCTCGGCGCGCGCCGGATCGGCGAACCGGTCGGCGTCGACCCCGTTCGGAACCAGCGCGATCCGGTCGGCCGGCAGCTTCCACACCGTGCGCGCCAGCTCCGCAAGCTTGCGCGAGGGCACCACCACCCGGTCGCAGCGCGCCAACGCCCAGCGGCGAAACCATACGCGGCGGCGAAGCTGCCGGTCGGCTTCCTCCTTGCCGAACCCGGCCTCGATGTGGATATGGCGCGCGACCGCCGCCAGGCGGTTGGCCATCGCCCATTCGATCGCCCCCCAATTGTAAGTGACGAGCAAGTCGGGCCGCAGCCGCCGCAGCGCCGCGATGTTGTCGAGCAAGGCCCGGGGCAGCCTGCGCGGTTCTTCGCCGGTGGCGGGGAAGGCCACGTCGAGCTCCGGCGCCAGCCCCTCGGCGGCGGCCAAGTTCCGGTCGAGCGCGATAATCGAATGCCGCAGCCGGGGCCCCAAATAGTTGAAGACCCGCACCATGCGCAATGGCACGCCGCCGATGCCAAAGCTCGCAAAGACATGCAGAACGTGTTTTGGCGCAGCACCGGCGGCGGGCCGGGCCACCCGGCCGATCGCGCCGCGAAAGGGCAACGGCGCCCCCGAGCGCGGGGCCGCGGGTAATGGTGCGCGCTCTGTCGCGGGCATTTGCGGCTTCGACAAGCTCCCTCCTTTTGCCGCCGGTCAGACCGTAGGCTCCGCGCCGCGCGGCGCGCTCATCCCGCCCGACATCGCCCGCCGGCGTGGGCCTACCCCGGCGCGCCGGCGCGGCCCGTCGTCGTTCCTGGGCGGGGGGCGTAGCGATCGCCGAGCAGCTGGCGGTTCGCCTGCAAAAACCGGGCGAGCGCGGCCGCCGCCTGTCTGTCGGGGTCGTCCTCGCTCGCCGATATCGCGACAAACGCGCCCACGGATGCGTGTCGGAGCAGCACGGCGCGCGCCTGCAGCAGCTTGGCTTTCAGCAGCCCGGCGGCGATCTGCCCGTCCACCAGATAGAACGACCACACCAGCCGCCGGTAGGGCCCGCTGACCAGCTGGCTGCTGGTTACCCCAACCCGTCGCCCGTCGACCGAGGTTTCGGTGCGGCCCTGTTCGTTCAATTGCCAGACGCGGTCGTCGGCGACCCGAGTGTCGCCCCTTGTCATCGCGTTCCCGATCGCGCGCAGACGGTAGAGTGCCACAAACCGGTCGACGACGCCGGTGCCCGGCGCGGCAAAGCTCTCCACCAACTCGCGGTCCGCGTCGTGGACGAGCGGGTGCCAGCCGGCGGCGTCACGCCCCACCAGGCGCCACGGCGGGCTGACCGCCGGAGACCGGGCGAGGAGCGGGGCGGAAGCGCGGAACTCGCGATCAAGTCGCGCGCCGTATGCCGGACCGAGCGAGGCGAGCAGCACGGCGATGCCGCAAACCGCGGCCGACCGCCATGGGGCGCCACGGACGCCGACCACGAGCGGCAGCGCCGGCAGGCGGTTTCCCTTGTCGACAAAGCTCATCCCGATGGCGATCAGCAGCAGTATGACGAGCGAAAAGAAAATCCAACCGTAGAGGATGTGGTCGGCCTCGACCGCGGCGGCGTTGCCCTCGACATGCGCCAGCGCGATGGTCCCGAGCGCCCGCAAGCCGTTGGCGCCGACCGGCACGACCAGCGAGAGCGCGATGAACAGCGCGCGCCGCAGCAGGCTACGGTACATGACCACGGAGAAGAAAAACCCGAATACCACCGAGGCGATCAAAAATCGCAGGCCGGCGCAGGCCTCGGCGATTTCGAACTTGCCCTCGGGTATTTCGATGATCAACCCCTCGGAATAGACCGGAATGTGGAGCGCCCGCAACCCGTGCACCGCGATGTTGGCGGTGACCCGCTGCAGGTCGGGGATCAGAAACTCGCCGCTCGGCACCAGGAAGAACAGGAACAGAAGAGGGGCGAGCAGCAGCTTGAACGCCGGCGTGCCGAGCGTCGCCAGCAGGACGATCTCGAACATCGCAACGACCGCGAGCTGACGCCCCTCGTGCAGGTCGAGAACGGCGGCGACGAGCCAGACCGCCGACAACAGCGGGATCGCGGCGAGCGGCCAGAACACCGGCCTCGGCGCCACCGCGCTAAATACCGCGCGCCTCTCCCACAGCAGAAAACCGATCAGCGGCAAAATCAGAAAACAGTGGTTGTAGGCGGTCGTCCACAGCCAGGCCTCGACCGCCGATTCCATGTCGGCGCGGAAAACGAGGCCAAAGACGAGGCTCGCCGCGGCAATCACAGCCGCCGCGGTCCACCAGCCCTGAGCCGCCGCCGACCGGCCGGCCGGACGCGGCCGGCGCGCGCCCGCGGCTTCGGGCTGCGCGTGCGGTGCCAGCGACGGCCTGTGCAAAACGCTCATGTTCATCCGATCCCTTTGACAATCATCGGCCCGAGCCGGGTCGCGAGCGGCAACGGCAGCCGTTTCCAGCCGGCGACGAGCAGCCGGAACTTGGGGTTGAGCGGGTTCAGGTCAGGGGGCTTGTGCCCGGCCGCCAGCCGAAACTCGTAGCACAGCGGGGTCGGCTCGAACCCCCAGTTGCGCTTGAACGCATATGGCCCGGTGCCGGTCTTGCTGCGGCCGAAATCGAACACGCGGCAGCCGCGCTCGCAGGCCCGCCGCATCACCTCCCAATACATGAAGTCGTTCGCCGCGAGCGCGCGCGCCGCCGGCACGCCGCCGCCATAGAACGGCAGCACTTCGTCGCGAAAATAGAAATTCAGGACCGCCGCCACCGCCTCTCCATCACTGATAATGGTGACGATGTCGCAGCATTCGCCGAACTCCTCCGTCAGAATCCGAAAATAGGACTTGGCGAAGACGGGGGTCCCCAGGTTGCGGACGCTCTCGGCGTAAACGCGATGCAGCCGGTCGACGCCGGCGTCGACCTCGGAGCGCAGCCCGTTCTGGATCCCTTTGCGGATCATGGCGCGCTGCTTGCGCGGCACCGCCTTCATGTTGGCCGCCACCAACGGCAGGAGCGGCTTGCGGAACGTCGCGTAAAGCCCGGTTTTGGCGAGCCAGCCGGGTCGATCCGCGGTGCTGCGCATTTCGAGCACCGGCACACCCAATTCCTGCATCAGCCGCACCGCCGCGGCATCGAGCGCGCGACGGCTCTCCTCGTCGGCCGCAACCGGGCCGCCATAGACGGCAAAGGCGTTCGAGATCAGCGAGGAACCGAACAGAGCCGATCGAACATGGGTCAACGGCAGAACGCCGGTGACGACCCCGCCGCGCTCGGCCAGCAGGTAATGGGTGCGATGGCCGAACGCGCGCTCGATGACGCGCTGCCAGCGCGCGCGGTGAAAGAACGTCCCCGCCGGGCACGCTTCGACAAAGTCGTCCCACCGCCCGGCGTCTTCGGCCCGGAACGGCCTTACGCCGACGGCAGGCGTCGATCCGTCCATGCTTCGATCGACGGATACGGACCCGCCCCCTCGGTCAAAAACAGACGGTCGAGCCGGGTCCAGCTGAAATCGCGCAACAGCCGCCGCAGGCGCGGTTCGGTGCGCCCAAGGTTCAAATAGTGGCGCAGCCGCGAGCGCAGCGGCGCCTGCCGTTGCCGCGGCTGGCGGGGGTCGATCTCCCACGGGTGAACATAGAAGACCGCCGGGTTGCCGCCGCGCCCTGCCTTGGTCAACAGCCAATGGCTGAGGGGATAGGGAAACAGGCGAAAATAGCCGCCGCCCGAGGCCGGCAGATCCCTCCCGGCGAGGCGAACCGTGGTCATCGGGATTTCAATGAGGCCCGGGCAGGGCGAAAACGCGCCGTGCGGCGCATCGGGGCTGCCGTACAAATCGTGCCGGACCGGGTAGACGCTCGAGCTGTAGCGGTAGCCTTCCTCGGCCAGGATCGCGTGCGCCCATCGAGTCTTGCGGCCGATCGAGAAGGTCGGGGCGCGGTAGCCGTTGACCGCAACCCCGCCGGTGTCCTCGAGGAGCCGCTTGCTGTCGCGGACGTCGTCGCGAAACGCCGCCGCCGAGCACCGATCGACGCGCAGGTGATCGTTGCCGTGGCTCGCCAGCTCGTGCCCGTCGGCCACGACGCGGCGGGCGATCGAGGGGCAGCGCCGCGCCACGCAGCCGAGCACAAAAAACGTCGCTTGCACCTCCGCCTCGGCCAACAGGTCGAGCAGACGATGCGTATTGCGCTCGACCCGCATCGGCAGCCGGTCCCAGTCGCTGCGGTCGATCGTCGTGGCGAAGGCCTCGACCTGAAAATAATCTTCGACGTCGATCGTCATCGCGCCGACGACCGCCCGGTGCGGGCCACGGCGCGCAGCCGGCTGGGCGAAACCGCCCGGACGATGCTCGCCCGTCCCGTCGTCGCCGCGCTGCCGCGCTTCGCTTGCCGTGCTCACATCCGTTCGCCCTGAAAGTAATGTGCCGCGATTTCGATTGCCCGGCGGATCAGGCGCTCGTGCTTGTCGACGCAGCGTTCGAGGTGCGCCAGGCGGTCGACCACCACCGAGAGCCCCTCGCCGGCCACCATCTTGTCGGGGTCGCCGGGCATCGCCGGCACGGTTTCGGTCACCACCGCGATTTCATCGCGCAGGTCGCCGGCGACCTTGTCGACCGCACTCGCCGTCAGCGTGTGCAGCTGCTCGAGAAACCCGTAGAGCAGCAGCCGCGAGCACAACGTGTTGATGCGGCGCGGCACGCCCTGGGTGTGCTGGTAGATCAACGGAAACGACGCTTCGGTGAAGTGCGGGTCGCCCTTCCATTCGGCGCGATGCAGCCGGTGCTCGATGTAAGCTCTGGTCTCCGCTTCGCTCAGCGGACCAAGATGGTAGGCCGCGGTCACGCGCTGGCGCAGCTGCTCCAGCCCGGCGCTGCCGAGGGTCGTGCGGAATTGCGGCTGGCCGAGCAGAAAGCTCTGCAACGCCATCGTCTTGTCGACGACGATGTTGGACAGCATTCGCAGCTCTTCGAGGGCTTCGAACGACAGGTTCTGCGCCTCGTCGACAATCAAGAGCGCGCGTTTGCCGGCGCGGTGCTGGGCGAGCACGAAATCGCTGATGCGCTGCAGCAGCGACCCCTTGCCGAGCCCCTCCTTGCCGATGCCGAAGCCTGCGGCGACCAGGTGCAGCAGATCGTCGCCGCCGAGCTGGCTGGTCACGATCTTGGCGGCGACAAAGCTTTCGGGGTTGATCGTCGTCAACAGGTTGTCGACGAGGATGGTCTTGCCCGCCCCGACCTCGCCGGTGATGATGATGAACCCTTCGGCGTGGTGCAGGCCGTAGACCATATAGGCCATCGCCTGGCGGTGGACGCTGCTCTCGAAAAAAAAGCGCGCGTCCGGGGTCAGCTGAAACGGCCGCGTCGCGAGCCCGTAAAATTCGGCGTACATCGGCTCAAAACGCCTTGGTTAAAGAAAGCTGCAGCGAATTTATGTAGATGTCGCCGGAGCGCCCGCTGAGGACCATCGCGCCGTTCGGCTCGTATGCGAAGCTATAATAGATCGAGCCGGTCAAGGCCCGCGCGAAGCTGTAATTGACGCCGACGTTGGCGGTCAGCGTCGTGACGTTGCCGACCGGGGTCGACGTGTTGATCGTCACCACGTTTGTCGTCTTGGTGTAGCCGAGCGTCGCGGTGCCGTTGAGGTCGGGTCGGATGTCGCGCGTCCAGGTGAAGGCGGCGCCGGTGCTGTTGGTCGGCGGCGTGATCGGCGGGATCAGCGACTGCTCGTTGTTGTAAAAGGCGAACAGCGAATAAGAATTGACGCCGATCACGTCGCTCAAGCCGAACGTGTAGATATGCTGGCGATAGACGTTGTTGGTCAGCCCCACCCCGGGATTATAAAACGCCGTGGGCAATCCCGAGTATTGGTCGACGATCGCGCCGGTCGGGCTCAGCGACGATCCGGCCAACGACGTCTGGAAAAATTCTGCCGGAGAGCTGATGCCTTGGGCGAGATTGGCCTGGAAGGTGATGGTCGGCGTGATCTGGTAATTGGCCGAGCCGGTAAAGCCGTACACCCCCTCAACCCGGCCGTATTCGAGGCTTACATAGCCGTAATCGGCGGCCGAGCCAAGCCGGCCGCCGGCGAGCCAGGTGGGGCCGGCGAAGGTCGCCTCGGGCGCGAACGGGTATTGCAAATTCTGGTAGCCGGCGCGGCCGAGCAGCGAGATGTTCGGCTTGATCCGGTACTCGAGGTCGTCGAACGCGCTGAATTGGGTGTTCTGCGAGGTCGAGTTCGAGTTGAAGCTCGAAGCGTCGACGGTCAGCCGGGACAGTCCCCGCTGGAAGTCCTCGCCGGTTGCCGCCGTCAGCGTGCCTTCGTTCAGAGTGCCGCTTGCGAGGTTCGAGGCGAGCGGGCTCGTCGTCGAGGTTATCCCGGTGCTGCCGCCGAAATTTGTCGAGCCAAAGCGATAGCGCAGCTCGGTGTCGAGGAGCCCGTCGAACGACTGGCGCAGATAGGGCGACACCAAGTTGGTGAAGACCAGGGCCTGCTCCGAGCTCGGCAGCTGGGACGGGCTGATAAAGCCGAGCCCAGGCAATGTCGACGCCTGGGTGATGTAGCTGTTGACGTCGACAAAGAGGCGGTTCGGGACGAGCGTCCCGGTTCCGTTGGCGTAGAGGTTGGCGGTCAGCTGGTCGAGCGTCTTGGCGGGCACGTAGAGGTCGCCCTCGACCGTGCCGGTCAGGACGCCGCGAAAGCGCGGCGTGTCGGCCGATATCGAAATCCCCGGGATCAGCCGGGTTTCGGCGTCGGCGGTGCGATTGGTCGAGGTATAAAAGACGTTGTCGGTCAGCTGCTCGGCGATCGTCGCGTAAGGCTGGATCAGCACCGCCGGGGCGTTCGGGTCGTAGAGCTGGAGCGTCGTGATCCCGGCTCCAGGCGCCGGCAACCCCAGTTCGGGGGTCGGCGGCGTCGCCGAGATCGGCAGCGGCCCGGATGGCAGCGCGTTGGGCGGCGCCGCCGGGTTGGGCAGCCCGAACGGGCCCGACGGCGGCGGCGGCAGGATGCTCGGCGCCCCGCCCGACGGCACGGTTCCGGCGGGGGCAAGACCCGTCGCAAGCTGCGCCGCCGCCGGCGTCGTGCGCTCGACGGCGGCGACGGCGACCAGCATCAGAGGCAGCTTAAGATACGGTCGCCGATCCCTCCCGCCGGCTGCGCCCCTAGGCGGGCGCTGGCTTGTCCGCCCGCAATTCATCGCTCTCGCCGGTGGGATAATGATAACCGTAGCCGTACGAGCCGAAATGGGCGCTCGCCTGCTCGCTCTTGTTCAGCAACAGGCTGATCCGCGGGCACGAGCTCAGCATGCTGAGCCCGGCCTCGATCTCGTCCTGCTGGGTGCGATGGGCTTCGATGACAAACACGGTCTGGCCAACCAGCGGCGCCATCGTCGCCGCGTCGCTGCTGGCCATGCAAGGCGGCGTGTCGAGGATGATGAAGCGGTCCGGGAAGCGCCGCGTCAACTCGGCCAGGAGCGCGCTCATCCGGCTGCTCGACAACAGCTCGGGGACATGCGGGCCGCCCTGCCCGGCGGGCAGGACGAGAAGGTTTTCGATGTTTGTGCGAACGAGGACATGGCCGAGATCGGCGGTCCCGGCCAGCACCTCGACCAGCCCCGCCGCGCCGTGCAGCCCGAGGATCGTCTTGAGGGCCGAATGGTGCGTGTCGACGTCGACGAGCACCGCCTTGACCTCGCGCTCCGAGGAGAACGCGAGCGCCAGGTTGAGCGAGACAAACGTCTTGCCTTCGCCGGGCCGCGAGCTCGTCACCATGATGACCCGGCTCGGATGGTCGCCGCCGGGCCTGGCGCCCGCCGGCCATGCGGCCATCAGGTTGCGCTTGATCAAGCGGAACTCCTCGGCGGTGCGCGAGCGCTCGGCCGACGGGACCGCAATCCCGAAGCCCGCGAGCTGGCCGCGGTCGAGGGTCAGCTCGGCGCCGTCGATGTCGAGCGGCTCGGGCGCCGGCGGCCCGGCCTCGGGAAACGGCGCGAACGGCGCCGGCGCCGCCGACCCGCCCTCCACCGCCTCGCGCTGGCGCAAGAGCGCCGCGGCGCGTTCGATCAGTCCAATCGACTCTGCCATTACGACATGCCTACCGAATGAAGCCCCAGGCTCAACACCAGCAAGGCTCCGTAAACCGCGATCAGCACCCCCGCGCTGGCGGCAACCCCGGCCAGCTGGATCGTCGCCCGGCGCCGCGCCGCGCCGAGCGACAGCCGGGTTACGCTGCCAAGCACCGGGATCCCGAGATCGCGCAGCTGGGTGATCGTGGCAAACGAGCGGTCGAGCTGGGCCATCACGATCGGCGTCGCGAGCCCGGCGCCCAACCCGGCGAGCAGCACGACCGAGACCAAGAGCGGCCGGTTGGGCTCGGCCGGAAGCGCCGGCACCTGCGGTGGGTCGACAATGCGAAACTGGATCTTCTCGGTCTTGGTGTCGGCGGCGTCGGCGATGACCGTCGCCTCGCGACGCGACACCAGCTCCTCGTAATTCTTTTTCAAAACGCCGTAGTCGCGGTCGAGATCCTCGGCCTCGGTCACGACGCTGGGCGCCGAGCGTGCGATTTGCGCGATCCGGTCCTCCTCGGCCTGCGCCTCATCGAGACGGCGCTGGTCGGTCGCGACCTGACCCTCGGCATCGACCAGCTTGACCTTGAGCTGATCGTAGATCGTGTTTGGGACCTGGGTTTTGCCAGGGCCTCCGGCGGCTCCCGGCCCCGACCCCGAATGCTTGATCTCGGTCTCGAGCTGACGGATTTCCTCGCGCGCCGCGATCACGTCGGGGTGCTGGTCGGTGTATTTGAGCCGCAGCGCGTCGAGGTTGCCGCGCGCCTGATCGAGGCGGGTCTCCTCCGGCGACAGGACGCGCCCGCCAGTGACGATCACCTGCGGCCCGCGCTCCACGGTCAGCATTGCCGGCACCGAGGCAATCTCCTGGCGCAGCGAGTCGCGCTTTGTCGTGGCGTCGTCGAGCTCGCTCTTGGCGCGCGCGACCGCGGCGCGCGCCTGGTCGAGCCGGCTCCGGCTGTCGCCCCCCGAGTCGGGCGCATCCGGGGCGCGGTCGGACACGATGTCCGGGTATTGCCGCGCCAGCCCGGCCCGCCGCTTCTCGGCGGCGCGCAGCTGGTCGCGGTAGGCGGCGATCTCGTCGTCGAGAAACCGCTGCGCGCTGTCCATCTCCGAGCGGCTGCTGCCGGCGGTCTTCTCGGCAAAGATCGTCAGCAGCGACTGCACCACGTTTTTCGCGGTCTGCGGGTCCTTGCTGCGATAAGCGATCGTCATCAGGTTCGGCGTGATCGGCCGGATGTCGACGTCGGCCGCCAAGCTCTTGTAGAGGTCCTCCTTTTGCGCCGGCGTCGTCAGCCCGGCGTCAAGCTCGGTCAGGCGGACGAGCTGCTCCAGATTGGGGCGGCTGAGCAGCGTGCGCTGCAGGAAGTCGAGGTGCCGGGTCGGGTCGGTGTCCGCCGCCAACCCGTGCAGCAGCGGGGTCAAGAGCGGATCGGCGTTGAGATAAACCCGCGCCGACGACTCGTATTTTGTCGGAATGAACGCGACGCCCATCCAGCCGGCGGTGCAGACCAGCCAAGCCACGCCGACCGCGAGCCATTTTTGCCGCCACAGCATCTGGACGAACGGCATGGCTTGCGATTTGAGCGAGTTCATCGACGGCTCCAGTCGAGCGCGGCAGACCCGGCGGTCTCCCGCAGATAAACCGGCTTCAATTCGACCTCATTCGGGTGCGGCATTAGAACAAGCGTTGCTAGAACAGGCGTTGCCAAAACAGGCGTTGCTAGAACAGGCGCTGCGGGATGATCAGAATGTCCCCGGGCTGCAGCGCCACGTTGCTCGATACGTCGCCGTCCCTGATCAAGTCGTCGAGGTGCACGGCATAGGTCGCCTGCTTGCCGTCGGCGGTGCGCACGATCACCGCATCATTGCCGGCGGCATACCGCGTCAGACCGCCGACTTCGATCATCGCGTCGAGCACCGTCATGTCGGTGCGGTAGGCCAGCGCCCGCGGCTGTGCTGCTTCCCCGATGACGCGCACCTGCTCGTTGAACGGGCCGACAAACCCTTCGGCGATGACGGTGACCACCGGCTCCTTGATGTATTTCGCCAGCCGCTGCTCAAGCTCGCGGGCGAGCTGGGTCGTCGTCTTGCCAATCGCGACCACGTCTTCGACGAGCGGGATCGACAAGCGCCCGTCCGGCCGGACGTCGACCGTCGTCGTCAACTCAGGGTTTCGCCACACGAAGATGTTCAGCTTGTCGCCCGGGCCGATGATGTACTCGCTCGACGGCAGCGCCGACGCCGGGGGTGCCGGCGGCAAGGGCGGCGCATTGTGACATCCGCCAACTAACAGCACGGCGACAAAGCCTGCGGACCGAAACAATCTGCGGTGCACCCCTGCGCTCCTGTCCCGAGTTTCCGACTGGCGATGAAGAGGGACATCCCGCAACTGCCCGCCGCCCAAGACCGCGGCCCCCGCTTCCCGCGCATCGCGGCCAGATACTTACACTCCGCCATTTCGTATAGCACCTGACCGTTTGCCGCGCAATAAAGTTGTCGTTTACGTTTAGTTTGACGCCCTCTCTAGTGAGACAGCAAAACTGCTCCAACTTCGCCTAAACCGCGCAAGAACGCCAGCCGTGCGGCAAAATTGCGGCCGACCCCGCAGCGCCGGTCACCGCGCGACCGGCACTGCTTCTCAACAGTCGGCGAACCTCGTGAAAAAATCGTGAACGCCGGCCGACCGTCGTCAGTCCGCGGGGGTCACGCGGCCGGCAGCAGCGCGCGGGCGAGGTTGGCGCTGAACGGCGGCGCCCCTGGGAAGACCGCGGCCAGCGCGCTATCGCCCAGACCCACATGGCGTTCGAGGATCGCCGCGAGCGGCGCGCGGAAGTCGGTGGTGACCGCGAGGTCGCGGCGCTGGTAGAGCTGCGCCGTGGCCAGCCCCGGCCACTCGCCGAGAACCCGTCCGCCGCGGAGCGCGCCGCCGGCGAGCCAGATCACGTTGCCGTGGCCGTGGTCGGTGCCGCGGTCGCCGTTCTCGTGGACGGTGCGGCCGAATTCCGACAGCACGACGATCGCGGTGTCGCGCCAGGCGCCGCCGAGCCCGGCCGCGAGCGCCGCCAAGCCGTCGCCGAGCTGGCGCAGCCGGCTGGCGAGCCGGCCGGCGGCGCCGCCTTGGTCGACGTGGGTGTCCCAGCCGCCGAGCGCCACAAAAGCGAGCCGGATGCGCGCGTCGCCGGCGATCAGCCGGCCGAGCTGGGTCGCCCGCCGGGCAAAGCTCGAGGCGGGGGGTGCGCCGGCGTCGGCGGCCAGCTGCTCGCGCGCCATGGCCGCGCTCAGCTCCGAGCGGGCGCGGCGGCCTTCGCGGTAGGCGGCCGCGAGCCGGCCCGGGCCGGCGTAGAGACGGTCGAAGCCGGCCGCGAGCCCCGGTGGGTCCACCGGCGCCGGGGTTATGGCGCCGCCGAGCGGCAAGTTGGCGACCGGGGCGGCGCCGCTCAGGATGCGCGGCAGGGTCGGGCCGACGCTGATCGCCTCGGTTGGGCCGCGCGGGCCGGGCAGCTGCTGCAAAAGCCGGTTCATCCAGCCGTCGGCGGTGGTGCCGCATCCGGGCGTGCCGTTTTCGATGTAGCGCTGGGCCTCGAAATGCGAGCGGTTGGGGTCGGGAGAACCGGCGGCGTGGACAAAGCCGAGGCCGCCCTCGCGCCACAGCGGCAACAGCGCCGCCAACTCCGGATGCAGGCCGAATTGCCCGTCGAGCGGCAGCGCGCCGCCGGGCTCGCCCGGGCGTGCGACGGCGATCGTCGGCCGCGCCGCGAAATAGGCTGGCTCGGCATAGGGCACGACGACGTTGAGGCCGTCGACGGCGCCGCGCAGCAGGATCACGATCAGCCGCTTGGGGCCGCCAGCAGCCGCGGCCGCCCAGGCCCCATGGCCGAGCGGCAGGACCGCCGCACCGGCCGCGGCCTGGAGGACGAGGCGACGCGGGAGAGACGGACCGGGCATCGCGAGTTCCCTATCTGCGCATGAAATCGGGGCTGCCGAGGATCAGCGCGGCGCGCTGCCGCGGTGGCGCGTCGTCCACGACGGCGCGCGTCGCCGGCGTCAGCGCGGCGCCGAAGGCCGCCTCGAGCGGCTTGGGGTCGACCGCCGCCGGCCGGTGTCGCGCCAGGCCCGCGACCTCGTCGTCGCTGTCGCCCGCGACCGGCACGGCGCCGCGCGCAAAGGCCGCGGCAAAGGCGATGCGCTGCATCGTGGCGTCCGGGCTCAGCCACGCCTCGGTCGTGTTCTTGTAACCGTCCGGGGTCTCGCAGCCAAAGAGCGGCATGCCGAGCCGGTCGATCCACCCGAGCAGCGGGCGGACATTGTTGAACGGCACACCGGCCGCGCGCACCGCCGAGACCACGAATTCATAAGGCGTCTTGTATTTCTGCCCGGCGCTCGCCCAAAACTCGGGGCTGTCGAACAAAGTCTTCAGCACTTGCCGGATGTCGCCGCCGGTCGCGAGAAAACGCGCGGCGAGGCGGTCGACGAGCGCCGGTGGCGGGGCGTCGGCGACAAAATACTGCGCCAGCTCGAAGGCGATGTGGTGCGCGGTCGCCGGGCTCGACGCCAGTATGTCGAGCGCCTCCTCGCCTTCCGCCTTGCCGCGCGCCTGCAGCGGGCGTCCCAGAAACACCTTGGCGCCGTAGTCGTGGCGGGGGCCGTCAAAGACCGCGGCGACCCCCGGGTATTCGCTTGAATCGAGCGGGTTGAGCCGCCACCCGGTGAACACCCGCGCCAGGGTTTCGACATCGCCCTGGGTGTAGCCGGCGTCGGCGCCGAGCGTGTGCAGCTCCATCACCTCGCGCGCGAAGTTCTCGTTGAGCTGGTCCTGGCCGGTGCGCGCCGAGGCGGTGTTCTGCGTGTTGTCGAGATAGACGAGCATCGCCGGATGCTTGGCGACGGCGGACAACAGGTCGCGGAACCGGCCGAGCGCATAGGGCCGGATCGCCTGCTCGACGTAGTTGCCGACCCAGATGCGGTCGAGCCCCTCGCCGGCGAAGATGTTGAAATGGTTGAACCAGAAATTGACCATGACCTCTTCGAGCTGGCGCCGGCTCAGCACCGCGCGCAACAACTGCGCCTCCTCGGCCTCGCGAAAGACGAGGGTCGCGCGCTGCTGCTGCGCCCGGATGTCGTCGAGGGTCGGCTTGACGCCCGCCGCCGGGCGCAGCGGCCCGTAGAGTTGGCGCAGCTCCACCGCGCCAAGGCCAAGCGTGGCGAGCTCGGCGAGGCGAAAACGCAATTCGATCGGCTCGGTGATGTCGGCCGGATCGAGCTGCTCGGCGATATAGCGCTCGACCCCGACAGTCTTGACGTAGTCAAAATCGTCGCGGGTCGGGCCAAATGCCAGCCGGTTCAGGACGTGCAGCACCTGGGCGTCCGAATCGACCGCGCTCGCCGGCGTCGACAACAGCGACAGCAGCACCCACGCGACCGCGAAAATCCCCGCGGATCGTCTCGCCATGATTGCGCAACGCAAGGGCAACGATCGGAACCGGCAATACCACCACGGCTACCACTATACGCAATCGGGACCGATTGCTTGCCCGGCCGTCGCCCCCGGCTGTCCGGGGTAGGCCTGCATACAAGCAATCGTCATGGCCGGGCTTGTTCCGGCCATCAACGTACCCGGATCGAGGTCGAGAAGGGCGTGATTCTCGGGACACGCCCGGTGATGACGACCGAGAGTGGAAAACATAAGGCTCTCGCGCGACCCATTGCACTCAACCGGATAGCCGTGGCCGACGCCCGGGGTCTGCGGCGGCAAGGGGAGCGACCGGCTGTCGGGCGCTGTAGTCCGGGCGCCGGTCAATTCGAGCCGGCTTCGCTCTCCCGCAGCTTTGCGGCAGCCGGGGCGGCGGCAGGCGAGGTCTGCGGGGCGCGGGCAAACCGGCTGAGCCGCGCGAGGCTCGCCACCGCGGCCGCCGCCGAAAACCCCGACGCCAACAGGATCGCGACGGTCGGCCCGACGCCGCCCTTGGGATGGGCAAAGCCGAAGATCAGCGCCACCAGCGCCGCGCCGATCGTCTGCCCGAGCAGCCGTGCGGTCGACTGGATCGCCCCGGCGCCGCCGCTGCGCTCGCGCGGTGCGCTGGCGACAATCGCGCGGTTGTTCGGCGACTGGAAAAACCCGAAGCCCAGCCCGCACAACGTCATGCGCCACAGGATGTCGGCGGTCGTCGGCTCGGCCGGCAGCAGCGCCAGCAGCAGATACCCAAGGCTCAAGGTGCCGAGGCCGATACCGCCGAGGATCCCGGCCGGATAGCGGTCGGCAAGCCGGCCGGCAATTGGCGCGATCAGCGCGACGGTCGCCGGCCATGGCGTCATCAACAGGCCGGTCGCGACCTGCGAGCGGCCGAGCACGTCCTGAAAATAAAACGGCAATGTGACAAAGGTGATGCCTTGCGCGACAAAGGTCGTGACCGAGGTCGCGACCGACAGCGCGAATATCGGCCGGCGAAACAGGTCGACCGGCAGCAACGGCATCGGCAGCCTCGCTTGGCGGCGCACCAGCACATAGCCGACCCCGACCGCGCCCGTCAGCTCGGCGGCGACGAACCCGCCCGCCTGGCCGTGGCCGATGCCGTTGATCCCGCCGATCAGCGCTGCAAAGGCAAAGGCGCTCAGCAGCGCGCTCGCGAGGTCGAAGCGATGCTCCGAGGGCGGGGTGCGGGGCAACAAGCGGAGCGACAGCGCCAGGGTGACGAGTCCGATCGGCACGTTGACCGCAAACAGCCAGTGCCAGGAGGAGACCGCGAGGATCGCCGCGGCGACGGTCGGCCCCGCCGCCGACGACACCGACACCGTGACCGCGGTCATCGCGATGCCGCGCCCCAATTGCCGCCGCGGGTAGGTGTATCGCACGAGCGCGGTGTTGACGCTCATCATCCCGGCAGAGCCGACGCCCTGCAGCCCGCGCCCGATCGCCAGCATCGGCAGCGAGTGTGCGAGCGCGCTGACCAGTGCTGCCGCGGTGAACACCGCACACCCGATCGTGTAGACGCGGCGGTAGCCGAAAATGTCGCCGAGCGAGGCGAGCGGCAGCAGCGCGACCACGACCGCGAGCTGATAGGCGTTGATGACCCAGATCGACTGCGCCGGGCTGGCCCCGATCTGCCGGGCGATCGTCGGCAACGCGATGTTGGCGATCGAGCTGTCGAGCACCGACACCGCCATCCCGATCGCGAGCGTCACAATCGCCCAGTAGCGCTGCGGCAGCGGCAGCCCGTCCTCGGCCGTGTCCGTTCCCGTCAATGCTGCGTGCGAGATGGTCGCGGCGCCCGACGCTGGAGGAGCAAAAAATCCGGACGGCAGAGCTACCCGACCGTGGCCGGCCGCGCCAACCCTTGTCTGCGCGCAGGTCCCCTGCGTTACCGGCGGGAGCGGCGGAGCGGCCGCGGCGGCGCCGCGCGGCGCAACCCGTCAGGGCACGCGAACGGCGCCGTTGGCGATCCAGTGGTTGTTCGACGGGATCGTGATCAGGAACGCAACGGCGGTCGGGCTGCAGCCCGCGGTCGACGCCGAGAACGAACCGTTGAACGCGGCATCGCCCCGCGCGTCCAAGGCGACCGGCGGAGTGCTGACGACCGTCTGTGACGTCGCACCCGGATTGCAGACCAGCGTTCCCTCGACCTCGGTGGTCGCCGCAGGCGTGCCAATGGAGTTGCCCCCGGCCAGCACCAGCCCCCTCACGTCAAAAGCCACGGTGCTGTCCAACAGGTCGACATAGGCGTGACCGCCGAGCGTCGACCACGGTTCCGACCCGCCGGTGATCCCGGCGACCGTGTTGCCGGCCTGGACGATCCCGATGACCGTCTCCCAACGCACGCTGTTTTTGCCGCTGTCGCTGCCGTCCGCCCAAGCGGCTGGCGCCAGCATCGCAAACAGCAGCGCCGACCCGGCAAGCGCCTTGACGAGCGTCCTCATGGATCCTCCTCCCCGACGGGGTTCACGACGCCAGTGCCTGTTCGCTGCCGGCCGTTATCGGCGCAACCGCCGGCCGATCACATGAGGCACCACTATCGCCGAAACGAGGAGCCGGGTAAACGCGCCTGGCAATCGGGTAGCGCAATCGCGGCCCGGCGGGCCAGGTCAGTCTACGATTTGCGGGATCAGCAGGAAGAGGTCGGTGTCGCCGGTCTCCTGGCCGGCGGCGGTCAGCATCGCATGCGCCTGGCCGCGGTGATGGGTTTGGTGATTGAAGAAATGCGACACGAGGAGGCGCTTTGGCGCGCGGATCTCGCGGTTGGCCGCACCGCTGAACCAGACCAGCTCCTCGCCCAGCCACGGCTCGTCGACCTTGCGCGCCCACCGCCCGATGTCGGCGTCGGCGGTTTCGCGCGCCGCCGCGAGCTCGGCGAAGTCGTCGATCATCCGCGCGCTTTCCCTGATCGCCGTGTCGGGCTTTGGCCAATTGTCGAAGCGCGACATCCATTGCCGGTCGCCCCACAGGATGTGGGTCAGGGTGCCGTGGATCGAGCCCCAGAAGGCGCCGCGCGGCTGATGCCGCTCGTCGTCCGACAGCCGCCCCGCGGCGTTGTAGAGCCGCCGGTTCATCTCGGCGTTGTAGGCGGCCATCGTGCGGACATAGGCGGGCGTGATCATCGTGGATTTCCTCCGGCGGGACAAAGATCGGGTCAGCGGCCCTTGAACGGGCCGGGGCGGCGCTTTTCGGCAAAGGCGCGCGCCGCCTCGTGGAAGTCCTCGCTCAAATAGAGCTTTAAGGGTGCCGTCTGCATCGCCACCTCGCGGCCGATCTGGTCCATGTACCAGCGCCGCGTGCGCACCGTCGCGCGCACCGACAATGGCGGGTTTTTCGCCACTTCCGCGGCGAGCTCCCGCGCCGCCTCGAGATGCTGGCCGGGCGGCGCCACCCGGTTGACGACCCCGGCCGCCAGCGCCTCCTCGGCGGTGAAGAAGCGGCCGGTCAGCGCGACCTCGCTCGCGAACGCGGCGGCGCCGCGGAAATTCAACAACGCCCAGTATTTCGAGCCGCCGAGCCCGCGCGAGGTTTCGGTGATCTGGAACTTGGTCCCGGCCTCGGCGACGATCAGGTCGCATTCGAGCACGATGCCGAGCGCCAGCCCCATCGCGTAGCCGTGCGGGGCGGCGATGACCGGCTTCCAGTTGACGGCGCGGGTCAACAGGTCGGCGGAATTGGCGCCCCAGCCCTGCGGCCCGCCATGCTCGAGGAATTCCTCGCGGCGGCGCAGTTGGCGCTGATGCACGTCGGCGCCGCTCGAAAAGGCGCGCCCGGCGCCGCGGATGATCGCGACCTCGGCGTCCGGGTCGAGGTCGAACCGGCGCAGCGCGTCGGCCAGGTGGCGCACCAAATCGTCGTTGAACGCGTTGAGCTTTTCCGGCCGGTTCAGGGTCAGGACCGCGATCCGGTCGGCGCAGACATAGTCGACCAGCCGCTCCGCCGCGTCGTTCATTGGGCTCCTCCCGCGTCAGGTTCGGCCGCGCCCGCGCAGCCGGCGGCCATAGTAGCGGCTGTTCGGTCGCCCGGGGTCAGCCTTTTGCGTGGCGGGTAGAGCCCGCCGGCGACCGGCACAGGCAATCGCCGGAATTGCCGCCGCGGGCGGCTGCCGATAGCTTACCCGGGCGAATGTTGGGGTTCGGGCCGGTTGGCCATGCCGCGGGGCACGGACCCCGCGCCGCGCGACGGGAGGAAACGATGAAGGCAGATTATGTGATCGTCGGCGCCGGCTCGGCCGGCTGCGTGCTCGCCAACCGCCTGACCGAGGATCCGCGGGTTCGGGTGCTGCTGATCGAGGCCGGCGGGCGCGACTGGAACCCGTACATCCACGTCCCCGCCGGGTTTATGAAGATGCTCGACCACCCGACCCTGACCTGGGGCTACCACGCCGAGCCCGACCCCGGCACCGCCGGGCGCGCGATCCTCTACCCGCGCGGCCGCGTGCTCGGCGGCTCGAGCTCGATCAACGGGCTGATCTATGTCCGCGGCCAGCCCGAGGATTTTGACCACTGGGCCCAGCTCGGCAATCGCGGCTGGTCGTGGGACGATGTCCTCCCTTATTTCAAAAAAGCCGAGAACTGGGAGGGTGGCGAGACCGAGGTCCGCGGCCGGGGCGGCCCGCTGTCCACCTCGAAAATGGACCGGTCGCCGCTGTGCGCCGCGGTCATCGAGGCCGGCCGGCAAATCGGCCTCGAATACCGCGAGGACGTGAACGACCTGCCGCCCGGCGCCGGCGACAGCATCGGCTGGTGCCAGCAGACCCGCGGCGGGCGGCGCCGCGCCAGCACCGCGCGCACCTATCTGCGCCCGGCGATGAAGCGGCCCAACCTCGAAATCGTGACCAAGGCACAGGTGCGCCGCATCCTGTTCGACGGCACGCGCGCGACCGGCGTCGAGTACGAGCGCGGCGGCAGCGTGCAGCAGGCCGAGGCCGGGCGCGAGGTGATCCTCGCCGCCGGCGCCGTCAACTCGCCGCACATCCTGCAGCTGTCGGGTGTCGGGGCGCCCGAGCACCTGACCCGGGTCGGCATCGCGGTTCACCACGAGCTCCCCGGCGTCGGGCAGAACCTTCAGGACCACTACATCGCCCGGGTCAGCTATCCGGTTTCCGGGACGCCGACCGTCAACGAACGCTCGCGCGGCGCGGCCCTCGCCGGCGAGATCGTGCGCTATCTGGTGACGGGCAAGGGCTTGCTGACCTACAGCGCGTCGCTCGCCGCGGCCTCGGTCAAGGTGCTGGAGGAGTCGGCGACCCCCGACGTGCAGTGCAGCATCGCACCCGGCAGCTTCAAGGACGGCCAGATCGGCGAGCTCGACGACTTTCCGGGCATCACCGCCGGCGCCTGGCAGATGCGGCCGTTGTCGCGCGGCTATGTCGAGGCCCGCTCCAACGACTTCCGCGAAGCCCCGGCGATCAACCCGCGCTACCTCTCCGAGCAGACCGATAGGCGCGCCGTCGTCGGCGGCCTCAGGTTCGTCCGCCGGCTCTTCGCCGCCCCGGCGCTCGCCCGGTATTGCGGCGCTGAAATCTTGCCGGGCACCACGATCGAGAGCGACGACGAGCTGCTGGACTACGCGCGGCAAAAGGGATCGACGGTCTATCACGCCACCTGCACCTGCCGGATGGGCAGCGACCGGATGGCGGTGGTCGACGACCAGCTGCGCGTCCACGGGCTCGACCGGCTGCGCGTGGTCGACGCCTCGGTCATGCCGACGGTGACCTCGACCAACACCAACGCGCCGACGATCATGATCGCCGAGCGCGCCGCCGAGCTGATCCGCAGCGCCGCCCGCGACGCCGCCCTACCCAGCGCGCGCGCCGCCTGACGGGTGTCGGCGCCACGCCGCGCGGCTCGCTCAAATCATGCGTTTGACGCGGCAGCGGGGGAGGGGGTGGCGGAGGGAGGGGGATTCGAACCCCCGACAGGATTTGAAGTCCTGTAACGGTTTAGCAAACCGCCGCCTTCAGCCACTCGGCCACCCCTCCACCGATGAGTGGGTTTTTCACACGGCGTATGCACAACCGACCCTAGTGGTCCGCCGGGGCCGAGTCAATTCGTCCGAAAGCGGGCGGGCGCGGGTGGCGCGGCGACGGTCCGCGCGGTCTTGCGCCGGGTCGACCCCTGCGGGAATACTAGGCGGGTCAGCGGCGCAGGGAGGCTGGCCGTGGAAATCGGCGAAAGGGCTCAGGACGGCGCGCTGGTGCTGCGACCGGTCGGCCGCGTCGACAATCTGACGAGTGCGGCGTTTCAGGACCGGCTGCTCGTCGCGGCCCGCGCCGGCGTGGCCGACGTCGTCGTCGACTTCACCGCGGTCGAGTACATTTCGAGCGCCGGCTTGCGGGCGCTGATGGCGGCCTCGAGGCAAAAGCCCAAGGAGCGCCGCATCGTCGTCGCCGCGCTCAACAGCATTGTCGCCGAGATCTTCGCGATCAGCCGGTTTTCCGAGGTGATCCCGGTCTTCGACAGCGTCGCGGCGGCGATCGCCACGGGCGCCGCCGCCGGCCGCGTGGCGGCCGAGGCCGCACCGCTGCGCGTGCATTTCTGGGGCAGCCGCGGCTCGCTGCCGACCCCGCTTGGCGCGGCGGCGGTGCGCGCCAAGCTGAGGGACGCGCTGCTCGCCGCGCGCGGCCGCGATTTCGCTACCGGCGAGGCGGTCGACGCCTTTGTCGACCGCGAATTGCCGTTTTCGGTGCGCGGCACATACGGCGGCAACACCGCGTGCGTCGAGATCGCCGGCGGCGGCGAGGAGTACGTCCTGTGCGACCTCGGCACCGGGCTGCGCGAGTTCGGACGCCGCCTCCTCGCCGAGCACGGGCCGCAGCGCAGGCACTGCTTCAACGTGTTCCTGTCGCACCTGCACTGGGACCACATCATGGGCTTCCCGTTTTTTCCGCCGGCCTATATCCCCGGCAACGTCATCCGCATCCACGGCTGCCACAAGGGTCTGCGCGACGCGCTGCGCCGCCAGCACCAGGCGCCCGGGTTCCCGGTCGATTTCGAGACGCTCGGCGCAACGATCGAATTCGTCGAGCTGCTCCCGGGCCGCACCCATCAGGTGGCCGGGCTGTCGGTGCTGCCGATCCAGCAGTTTCACGCCGGTGATTCCTACGGCTACCGGTTCACCCGCGGCGACAAGTCGATTGTCTACTCGACCGATTGCGAGCACAAATATTCGGTGTTGGACGAATCCTACCCGTTCGTGCATTTCTTCAGAAATGCCGACTTGTTGATCTTTGACGCGATGTATTCGCTGGCGGACACGGTGTCTGTGAAGGAGGATTGGGGTCATTCGAGCAACATCGTCGCGGTCGAGTTGGCGCAGGCGGCGCAGGTTCGGCGGCTGGTGCTGTTTCATCACGAGCCCGCTTACGACGACCGCATGATCGAGGCGGTGCTCGGCGAAACCGTGCGGTTCGAGGAAATCAGCCGCCATCGTCACCGGGTCGAGGTGATCGCCGCGTTTGACGGGCTCGACCTGACCGTCTGAAGCGGAAGCGATGAACGCGGTTTTGGGCTTGCGCGGGGTCGAGGCCGAGCTCCCGGCCTTGGTCGAGTTCGCCGAGGCATTTGCATGCCGCTGCGGCTTGCCCGGCGCCGAGCAGGCGCGCCTGCTGGTGATCCTCGAGGAGCTGTTCCTAAACGCCGTGCGCTACGGCTGTCCCGAGGGTGGGCGGGTCGGCCGGATCGAGGTGACGCTCGCGGCTCGGCCGGGGCGGCTCGAAATCGGTTTCAGCGACGACGGCGCGCCGTTCGACCCGCTGGCGTGCGACCCGCCGGATCTCGGCCGCCCGGCGGCGGAGCGGCCGATCGGCGGGCTCGGGCTGCACATCCTGCGCGCGCTCGTCGACGAGGCGGATTACCGCCGCGGCGACGGCCGCAACCGGCTGACCTTGGTTCGCCGGCTGGGTCGCGAGAGTTGAGCCGCGGGCGTTGCGAGGGGTTCGGGGCCGGGGCTCAGTCGAGCGGACGGTGCAGCCCCGAGGCGACGTCGAGATATTCCGGGTCGTCGGGGCGCAAAAGCCCGTGCCGCACCGCAAAATCGAGGATCACCAGGGTGACGTTGAACTTGAAGTCGCAGGTCGCGCGGATGCGGTCCAGCACCGCCGCCGCCGGCATCAGCTCAAAGCCGACAAACTCGCCGTCGCGGTTGCGCGGCGTGAAATCGGCCGGCACTTCGAGGTCGTAGACAAACAGCACGTCGTCGCGAATGCCGAGCGGCGTCTCCATGCGATAGGAGACGGCGCCGGCGGGAACCGCCCGCGCGACCAGGTCGGGCGGGATCATGGCTTCCTCGTCGGCCTCCTTGACCAGGGTCTCGACGAGCCCCGCGCCGTTGCCGATCCCGCCGGCGACGAGGTTGTCGAGCTTGTTCGGCGCGACTTGCTTGTCGGGGGCGCGGTGGCCGACCCACAGCAAGCTCGCGTCCGCGGCCCGGCGGTAGCCGTTGAGGTGGACGCCGTAGGCGCGCGTCCCGAAAAACGGCACCGCCCCGCGATCGAGGCGGAAGACCGCGGGCGCCCCCCAGCGGGGCGCCACGTCGAACGTCTCGTTGCGGGTCTTTGGGATCTGCTGTTCGCCGGCGAGCGCGTCCACCACGCCGTCCACCGCACGGCCGATTGCCGCCGCGTCGCCGCGCGCCACGAGCTCGACCCGGCCATCCGCCACCCGGAAGACCTCGGGAAAGCGCCGCAGCGCCTCGGCGTTGTCGCGGCGGACAAGCCCGATCCGGTCGCCGCCGGCGAGAAGGGGGACGACGCGCGCCGCGTCGTAATTGTTGCACCGGCGGATGTGGTCGACGAATGACACAGCGCTGAACTCTTCGGTCAGGCGCCGCGGTCGCGGTGCCAGGTCAGCACGGCGTCGACGCAAGCGATTTGCCGCATGCACGCGGCGATATAGTCGGTGCGGTCGCGGGCCAGGCCGCTCATCTCGACTTCGATGGTCAACCGCGGTTGATCCGCCCCGGAAACCGCGCTGCGCCACAGCGAGGGCACAAGCCCGCGCTTGGCGAACAGCTCAAGCACGCGCGGCATCACGCCGGGCTCGGCCCGTGCGTGAACGGAAAAGCAAGACGTTTCGGAAAGACTGGTTTCAGCGGCGGTCGCAACGGCTGACGGCATGGCCATGATCCTCGGTGAACATAGGGCAAATCGGCTGGGCCCGAACCCGCGCGGGGTTCGGGAGGCTAATTCGCCGGCTGCACCGGGCATGAAATGTCGTCAGGACCACGGACACAGATTTACGCCGCGCGCCCCAAACCGTCAATGCGCTCGTGTCTTATTGCGGCATTCCTTGGCTTTTGCCGGATCGGAAGGCGGTGGCCTTTTGTTTTCACCGCAGAAGGTTGGGCAGCATGGGATGCACGGTTGTGAAAAAACCGATCGTCGTGAGCGAGACCGAGGCGCGCCAGGCTACCAAAGAGGGCGTGGTGCGCTACATACTGTTGGTGTCACTGGTCCTCGTAGTGGTTCTATTTGCGGTAGCTTACGTGATTTTCCGTTAAAAAGGAGCGGTGGATGAACACGATGCGCCTCGGCCTGGTCGTCGCGCTGGCGCTTTCCGCGGGCGTCGGATGCAGCATCGGCGCGCCCGAGCGCGCAAGCAACATTCAAAACCTGCATGCTGTCGCCGACGACATTTCGGCGGTGCGCATGACCCAGTCCGACTCCTTGAAGATCCCCGACCCGAACCTGCCGACGACGCTCCCGCACACCTACCAGCTGCCGCAGGAATGAACAAAGCCTCCGCGCAGGACTGAGGCGCCGGAGGTGGCGAGCGGCCGGCGCACCCTCTTGGCCGCCGCCGGGGAGGCGTTTGGCGCGGCCGAGGCGTTTCTTGCCGCGGGCCGGGCGAAAGTCGCGGCGCGCGTCGCTCCCGATGGCGCCATCGACCCGTCGCTGCTCGACGCCGGTCAGTTTGGCGCCCATGCGCTTGCTTGGGTCGCGGCGACGGTTGCCGGCCTCGCCCAGATCCGCGGCTGGGCGCAGCGCCTCGACGAGGCGGGCGCGCTCGGCGACGGCGAAGCCCTGATCCTCGAAACCGCTTTTGGCGAGGGGCTGGCTCAGCTCGCCGGCGGCATCCCGATGGCGCAAGCCGAGTTCGCGCGGCCCTGCGATCTCGGGCTGACCGACAACGAAACGAGGCCGTTACGGCTCGGCGCCGCCGGCGCACTGGCCGCGGCGCTCCCCGCGGCCCGCTCGCGGCTCGGCATGCTGATCGCCGGACGCGGCGAGGCGGGGTTCGGTCGGATCGGGCTCGACGACCCGACATTAGACCTGATCCGCGACCAGGTGCGCCGGTTTGCCGAGCGTGCGGTCGCCCCGTTCGCGCAGGACTGGCACCGCCGCGACCAGCTGATCCCGCTGGCGCTGATCGAGGAGTTGGCGGCGATCGGCGTCTTCGGCCTGACGATCCCCGAGGACTATGGCGGGCTTGGGCTCGGCAAGACGGCGATGTGCCTCGTCTCCGAGGAATTGTCGCGCGGCTGGCTCGGCGTCGGCTCGCTCGGCACGCGGTCGGAGATCGCCGGCGAGCTGATCCGGCTCGGCGGCACCGCCGCGCAAAAGGCGCGGTGGCTGCCGGCGATCGCGTCGGGCGCGGTGCTGCCGACGGCGGTCTTTACCGAGCCCGGCGCCGGCTCGGACCTTGCCGGCGTCGCGACGCGCGCGGTGCGCGAGGGCGGCGTCTACCGCATCTACGGCGCCAAGACGTGGATCACCCACGGGTCGCGCTCCGACCTGATGACGTTATTGGCGCGCACCGACCCGGGCGAGCGGGGCTATCGCGGGCTCAGCATGTTTCTGGCGCCAAAGCCGCGCGGCACCGATGCCGACCCGTTTCCGGCGGCCGGCATGAGCGGCACCGAAATCCCGGTGCTCGGCTATCGCGGGATGAAGGAGTACGAGATCGCTTTCGACGGCTTTGCCGTGCCGGCCGAGGGCTTGCTCGGCGAGGCCGAGGGCCAGGGTTTCAAGCAGCTGATGGCGACGTTCGAGAGCGCGCGCATTCAGACCGCTTCGCGCGCCGTCGGGGTGGCGCAGAACGCCCTCGATCTCGCCCTCGCCTACGCGCTTGAGCGGCGGCAGTTCGGCAAGCCGCTCGCCGCGTTCCCGCGGGTCGCTCAAAGGCTTGCGACGATGGCGGCGGAGACGATGGTGGCGCGCCAGGTCACCTATTTCGCGGCACGCGAAAAAGACAGCGGCCGGCGCTGCGACATCGAGGCCGGCATGGCCAAGCTGCTCGCCGCGCGCACCGCCTGGTCGAACGCCGACAACGCGTTGCAGATCCACGGCGGCAACGGCTACGCGCTCGAATACCCGATCAGCCGCGTCCTGTGCGACGCCCGCATCCTGAACATCTTTGAGGGCGCCGCCGAAATCCAGGCGCAGATCGTCGCCCGCGGCCTGGTCTCCGGCCGCAACTAGTGCTCGGTGGCGCCGCGGCGGCTTGACCCGGCGCGCCGGTCGGCGAATTCGCGAGAGAGCCCAGGGGCGGCGGCGGTCGCGTGGCTTGCGGTCAGCGGCCGACGAACTTTGGCGCGCGCTTTTCGCGAAAGGCGGCGACACCCTCGGCGTTGTCGGCGGTCATGTGCAATTGCGGCTGCACCAGGCTCTCGATGTCGAGATAATCGTCGAGGCTCGGGCCGACCGCGGCGTGGAACAGCTTTTTCGCCAGCCCCAGCGCAAAGGTCGGGGCGGCCGCGAGGTCGGCCGCCAGCTCGTCGGTTTTTGCGGTCAGCCGGTCGTCCTCAACGACATAGTTGACAAGCCCCAGCGCCAATGCCTCCGCGGCCTCGACAAAACGCGCGGTAAACACCAGCTCCTTTGCCTTGGCCATGCCGAGCCGGCGGGTCAGGAACCAGATGGCGCCGCCGTCGGGGGCGAGCCCGATGCGCCGGAAGATTTGCGAAAACCGCGCGGTTTCGGACGCGACGACGAGGTCGCAGGCGAGCGCGATGCTCCAGCCGATGCCGACCGCCGGGCCGCGCACCGCGGCGATGGTCGGTTTTTCGATCGCGTGCAGGGCGCGGATAAAAGTGTGGCCGCCCTGTTGCAGCCGCTGGCGGCCGCCGCGCAGATCGTGCTGCTGCCCGGCCATGCGGTCGACATCCGCGCCCGAGCAGAACCCCCGCCCCGCCCCGGTCACGACCACCACGCGCACACTGTCGTCATAGCGCAGACGGGCAAAATGGTCGCACAGGCTCTGGCGCATCTCGACGCTGAGCGCGTTCAATTTTTCCGGGCGGTTCAACACGACCTTCGCGACCGCGCCCTCGACCGACAGATCAACCGACATTCCCGTCTCCCGCTGGAGGTCAGGCGGCGATTATACCCTCCCGCGCCGGCCGACCAACCGGCCGTCGCGCGACAGCCGCCCGGCCGGCGCCGGCACGATCCTCGCCGCGCGCGGGATCGAACTCGGCCGTTTGCACCCGATATAGTGGGGACGACGCAATCTCCAGGAGGAAGCAATGGCCGAGACCACCCGGGGGCAGGCCGCCACGCGCGGGAAGCCGCGGCTTGTCGGCATCAACCATGTGGCGCTCGAAGTCGGCGACATCGACGAGGCGCTCGCCTTTTACGGCAAGATCTTCGATTTCACCCTGCGCGCCAAACGCCCGGGCAACGCCTTTATCGAGCTTGGCGACCAGTTCATCAACCTGATGCAGTGCCCCGGCGAGAACCGCGACCAGCGCCGGCATTTCGGGCTTGTCGTCGACGACCGCTCCCGGGTGCGGGCGTTGGTCGAGGCGGCCGGCGGGGAATTGCTGCCGGGCCCGTTTCTCGACTTTCTCGATCCGTGGGGCAACCGTGTCGAAGTCGTGGAATACCGCGACATCCAGTTCACCAAGGCGCCGCATGTCATGAATGCGATGGGCTTTGACGCCGTGAAGAGCGAGAAGGCGTTGCACGAGCTCGCCGAAAAGGGGATGGGGCCCTGACGCTCTTCCCCGCTCTCGGCTGAGGGGCCGCCATGAACGTCGCCAAGATTTTGCCCGGGCGTTCGCCGCCGCACGACATAAACGTGATCGTCGAGATCCCGCAGGGCGGCGAGCCGGTCAAATACGAGATCGACAAGGAGTCGGGCGCGCTGACGGTCGACCGTTTTCTGCACACCGCGATGTTCTACCCCGGAAATTACGGGTTTGTGCCGCACACCCTGGCGGAGGACGGCGACCCGATCGACGTGCTGATCGTCGGCACTGTCGCGGTCGTGCCGGGCGCGGTCGTGCGCTGCCGGCCGGTCGGCGCGTTGATCATGGCGGACGAGAACGGCCCCGACGAAAAGATCCTCGCCGTCCCGGTCGACGAGCTGCACCCCTATTACGCCGCGGTGCGCTCGTACCGCGACCTGCCGCCGGTCTTGTGCAGCCAGGTCGCGCATTTCTTTAGCCACTACAAGGATCTCGAACCCGGGAAATGGGTCAAGGTCGAGCGCTGGGCGGAGCCAGGCGAAGCCGCGGCGCTGATCACCGCGGCGATCGCCCGCCGCACCGCGTAGCAAAGAGAGCCGGCGTGTGCGGGGCCGGGCGCATCCCCGGCCGCCCTGGAGCGAGATGGCGATTGGCTGCGGCCGTGCCCCCTGGACCGGGCGGCGATCGTGGCGTATCGCGATCAATGCTACGCTGATGCCGGACGATCGCGTCGGCTGGCTGTTTCGCAAGATCGGCCGGGCGGTTGCCCTGCCCTTGACGAACCGTGCGCCGGCCCTACTCGGCCGGGGCAGCGATCGTCGAGCTTGCGATTCGGAATGAGCGAGGACGCGCGATGGACCGCGACGGCGATCCTCCGGAGGAAACGCACGAAATCGAAAGAGCATCCTCGGAAGGGGCGCAACGCGTCTCGCGCGTCGTGCTGGCGGCCGGCCTCGGATTGCTCGGACTGTGGATCCTTCGGCATTTCCTGCCGGCCCTGGCCTGGGCGACGATCTTGGCGATCGCCCTCTGGCCGCTGTACCGGCGGGCAGAGCAGAGGTTTCCGCCGCGCGGCCACCGGATCGGGCTGCCGCTCGCCGCGGCCCTGCTGGTCGGCTTGGTGCTGGTCGTTCCCCTTGTCTATGCGGCAGTCGAAGTCGCGCGGGAAAGCGGCAGTCTCGTGGAGTATGTCGGCGAAGTGCGGCATAGCGGGTTGCCGGTCCCCGCCTGGCTGCCCCGCCTGCCCGGGATCGGCTACCCGGTCGCCGAGTGGTGGAAAGCCCATCTGAGCGACCCGCAGACCATGCAGGAGCTGCTCGGCCGGCTTTACACGCACGTCCCGGCCGCGGCTTCGGCGCGCGCGATCGGAGCCGAGATTGTCCACCGGCTGGTGATTTTCGGGTTCACCTTGCTGACCCTGTTTTTTCTGTTTCGCGACGGCGACGGGCTGTGCCGCCAGCTGTTGGGGCTGAGCCAGCGCGTGCTCGGCCCGAGCGGCGAGCGGGTCGCGCGCCACATGGTCGCGGCGGTGCACGGGACGGTGACCGGGCTGGTGCTGGTCGGCCTCGCGGAGGGCGTGCTGATCGGCTGCGCTTATGCCTTGGCCCATCTGCCGCATGCCGTGCCGTTCGCGGCGCTGACCGGGATTGTCGCGGTGATCCCGTTTGGCGCGCCGCTGGCGTTTTGCGCGGCGGGCCTCTACCTCGCAACAAGCGGGAGCACCGGCGCTGCCGTCGCGGTTGTCGCCTTCGGCTTTCTGGTGGTCTTTGTCGCCGATCATTTCGTGCGCCCGATTCTGATCGGCGGCGCGGCGCGGCTGCCGTTTTTGTGGGTCTTGCTCGGGATTCTCGGGGGTTTGGAAACCTTTGGGCTGCTCGGGCTGTTTCTCGGGCCGGTCGTGATGGCGGCGCTGATGGCGCTGTGGCGCGAGTGGACCCAGCCGACGGCGATGCTCGCCCCCTCATCCCGGGCCACGGTCTCGCCACCGCGGCGACGGCGGTGGTGACCGCCAAAACGCGACCAAAACACGGCCGAGGCTCGACAGCCGGCTCCGGCC
>DATMLF010000035.1:0-4057 GCA_035570595.1 Allostellaceae bacterium | reverse complement strand
GCCCGTCGGACCAGGTCCGCGGTCGAACCGATGTACAAGGTTCCGTGCGGCTGACTAGCGAGCAAATAGACGAAGAACATCTCGCACCCGTCCTGGTGGGATCCCGGCTTTCGCCGGGACAGCGGCGGCGGCGAGCGCCGGCGGCTGGGAGCGTCTCACCCTTGCAGCCACCTCGGGGTCGGCAGGTTGCGCTCCGCGAGAAAGGCCGGGTTGAACAGCTTCGAGAGATAGCGCGTGCCGGAATCGGCGAGGATCGTCACGATCGTGTGGCCGGGGCCGAGCAGCCGCGCGAGGCGGATCGCCCCGCAGACGTTGATCCCGGTCGAGCCGCCGAGCACAAGCCCCTCCTCCTCGACCAGGCCGAACAGCACCGGCAGCATCTCCTCGTCGGTGATCTGGAACTGGCCGTCCGGGGCAAAACCCGCGAGGTTCTTGGTCTCGCGGTTGTTGCCGATCCCTTCGGTGATCGAGTTCCCCTCGGGCTTGAACTCATGGCGCGCATACCAGCTGTAGATGCCCGAGCCCATGCAGTCGGCGAGATAGACCTGGACCGCGGGATTGCGCTCCTTGAGTGCGATGCCGACCCCCGACAGCGTCCCGCCGGTGCCGACCGAGCAGGTAAAGCCGTCGACCTTGCCCCCGGTCTCTTCCCAGATCTCGGGGCCGGTCGTCTCGTAATGCCCGCGGCGATTCGCGAGATTATCGAACTGGTTCGCCCAGACCGCCCCGTTCGGCTCCTCGGCCGCGATCTCGGCGGCGAGCCGCTCGGAGTAGCGCACATAATTGTTTGGATTCGTGTAGGGAGCCGCCGGCACCAGCCGCAAATCGGCGCCGCACAGCCGCAGCATGTCCTTTTTTTCCTGGCTCTGCGTCTCCGGCATGACGATGACCGTGCGGTAGCCGCGTGCGTTGCCGACGAGCGCCAAGCCGATGCCGGTGTTGCCGGCGGTCCCCTCGACAATGACCCCGCCCGGCTGCAGCAGACCGCGCTCCTCGGCGTCCTTGACGATGTAGAGCGCCGCGCGGTCCTTGACCGAGCCGCCGGGGTTGAGGAACTCGGCCTTGCCGAGGATCGTGCACCCGGTCTCCTCCGAGGCCCGCCGCAGCCTGATCAGCGGCGTGTTCCCGACCGTCCCGATAAAGCCGTCGCGGATCTGCATGTCCGCCTCCACCCCGCCCGCGTTTGTGACCTCGGACTATCGGGTGCGGCACCCCCCGACGCAAGCGCGGCTGTTTCCTGCCGTGGCCCGGTTGGCCTAAAATAAAGCAAAGCACTCGACGGAAACTTTGCATGACCGAGACCGACCTGTTCCCCGCGCCCGACGCCGGCGACGCCGACCGCCAGCGCGACCCGACGACCGGGCTTCTGCCCTCGCAGATGCTGCGCGAGGCGGTGACGGTCGGCCGCGAGATCATGTCGCCGCAGCCGATCGGCGATATCCAGATCCAGCCGGCGAGCATCGATTTGCGGCTCGGCGAGATCGCGTACCGGGTGCGCGCCAGCTTTTTGCCGGGTGCCAGGTCGAGCGTGCGCGACAAGCTCGACCTGTTGGCGATGCACCAGATCGACCTGACCCAAGGTGCCGTGCTCGAAAAGGACTGCGTCTATATCGTCCCGCTGCTCGAATATGTGGCGCTGCGCAAACGCACCTTCGCGCTCGCCAACCCGAAAAGCTCGATCGGCCGGCTCGATGTCTTTGCCCGCGTGATCACCGATTTCGGCACCGAGTTCGACCGCGTGCGCGAGGGCTACAAAGGGCCGCTCTACGCCGAGATCGCGCCGCGCTCGTTCAGCATTCTGGCGCGGACAGGATCGAGCCTCGTGCAATTGCGCATCCGCCGCGGCTCGCCCGCGTTCAGCGACACGGCATTGCGGCGCCTGCACGAGGAGGTCGGCCTGGTCGAGCCGCCGGCGGGGGCGGCCCCGGCGCGCGAGGCGATCCGCGACGGGCTCGCCTTCACCGTCGACGTTTCCGGCGCCGCGAGCAGCGGCGTCGTCGGCTACAAGGCGCGGCATCATACCGATCTGGTCGACGTCGACCGCATCGGCCATTACGACCCGCGGGATTTCTGGGAGCCGGTGCAGGCCCATCGCGGCCCCCGGGGCGCGGGCGGGCCGGGCGGGATCGTGCTCGACCCGCACGACTTCTACATCCTCGCGTCGCGCGAGGCGGTCGTCGTGCCGCCCGACCATGCCGCCGAGATGCTGCCCTACCACACCTTTGTCGGCGAGTTCCGGGTGCATTTCGCCGGGTTTTTCGATCCCGGATTTGGCTTTTCCGAGACCGGCGGCACCGGCAGCCGCGCCGTGCTCGAGGTGCGCTCGCACGAGGTGCCGTTTCTGATCGAGGACGGCCAGGTCATCGGCCGGCTCGTTTACGAGCGGCTGATCGCGCGGCCCGACAAGCTCTACGGCCGCGCCATCGGCTCGTCCTACCAGAGCCAGGGCCTCGCATTGTCGAAGCATTTCAAGCCGTTTCCGCCCGGCTGAGCCCGCCCCCGTCGGCGCATCCGCTCGCCGCGCTCCCTCGCCCCGCTTGCGGGGAGAGGGCTGGGGTGAGGGGCCCGTCCGCGACACGCCGGAGCGCCCGCTCTACCAGTTCCGCCCCCTGTGAAAGACCGCTCCATTCCGTTTGCCCGAAACCGCCTGAGGCGGCAAAGTCGCGCGCAAATATCGCGACGGAGGGACGGGATGTCGGAGGGACGACGCGCACGGCCGCAGCCGACGCCGGAAACGCAGCATTTCTGGGACGGGACGCGCGCCGGGGAACTGCGGCTGCAGCGCTGCAGCGCGTGCGGCAAGGCGTATTTTCCGCCGCGCCCGTTCTGCCCGGCCTGCGCCTCGCGCGACGTGGCAGTGTTCCGCGCCTCGGGCAAGGGCCGGCTGTTCAGCTATGTGATCCACCACCGCCCGGTGCCGGGCTTCACCCCGCCCTACGCGATCGCGGTGGTCGAATTGGAAGAGGGGCCGCGCATGATGACCAACATCACGGGGTGCCCGCAGACCCCCGAGGCGTTGCAGCTCGACATGGCCCTCGAGGTCGCGTTCGAAAAGCTCGACGACGCCATCACCCTGCCCTTGTTCCGCCCCGCCGCGAGGTAGTTGTGATGCAGCCGAAATCGATCGCCATCGTGGGTGCGGCGGAGACCACAAAGCTCGGCGTGATCCCCGACATGTCGCAAATCCAACTGCATGCCGATGCCGCCCTCAACGCGATGGCCGACGCCGGCCTCAAGCCATCCCAAATCGACGGCATCGCCACCGCCGGCGAGACCCCGGTGACGGTGGCACACTATCTCGGGCTGACCCCGAAATGGGTCGACGGCACCGCGGTCGGTGGCTGCTCGTTCATGATCCACACACGCCACGCCGCCGCCGCGATCGCCTCCGGCCTCTGCGACACGGTATTGATCACCCATGGCGAGAGCGGTCGCTCCGGCGTCGGGCGCACCCGCAACATCGTCGCCCCGACCAGCCTCGCCGGCCAGTTCGAGCAGCCTTATGGCCCGATGGGGCCGCCGACTTTGTTCACCGTCCCCGTCCTGCGCTACATGAAAACCTACGGCCTCTCCGACGAGACCCTGGCGATGGTCTCAGTTGTGCAGCGCGAATGGGCGGCCAAGAACCCGCGCGCCACCTTCAAGGACCCGATCACGGTCGCCGACGTGCTGAACTCGCGGATGATCGCCTACCCGTTTCGCCTGCTGCAATGCTGCCTGGTCACCGACGGCGGCGGTGCCTTAATTCTCACATCGGCCGAGCGCGCCAAGGACTTTCCGACCAGGCCGGTCTACATCCTCGGCACCGGCGAGAGTGTCGAGACCCCGATGGTCAGCCAAATGGAGGATTTCACCTCGTCGCGCGCGTTCCGCGTCGCGGGCGCGAAAGCCTTTGCCGAGGCCGGCATCACCCACCGCGACGTCGACCATCTGATGATCTACGACGCCTTCGCCCACCTGCCGATCTACGGCCTCGAAGATCTGGGCTTTGTCGGCCGCGGCGAGGGCGGCCCGTTCATCGCCGCCCGCAACACCGCCCCCGGCGGCAAATTGCCGT
>DATMLF010000034.1:0-8854 GCA_035570595.1 Allostellaceae bacterium | reverse complement strand
TGTCGGCCTGGGCCTTGCCGCGGCCCTCGGCGACCGCCTCGGCAAAATTCGCGAACAGCACCGTGAACCACAGCCAGACCGCGATCTGCCCCGAAAACAGCGCGTTGCTGCCGACGACCTTGCTGCCGCCGGTCCCGAGGTCGCGGACAAAGAACAACGTCGTCAGCACCGAGACGATCTCGACGCAGAACATCACCGGGTTCTTGACCAGGGTGCGCGGGTCGAGCTTTTTGAACGAGGCCCCGATCGCCGGCACGATCAGCGAGCGGTCGAACAACGACATCGGGCGCAGGTTGCGTCTGGCGAGCCCGCCCGCCGGCACGCCGATGATGGGGGTGATGTCGGTCATATACCAGCGTCCCTTGTCATTTGTCGTCATTCCCGCGGAAAGCGGGAACCCAGTCGCGTGAGTGGCGCCGTCCGCCCCGGACGGCCGCTTTTGGCGGGGATGACGAGATTCCATTCGACAAGCGCGACCCATTCCGATGGCTGCGCTATGGCCCGGCGTAGAGCTTGCCTTGGTTCATGGCGACCTGCTCGGTCAGCGGCCCGAGCGACACCGCCGGGAAATAGGTCAGCCCGCCAATGATCAAGACGACGCCGACCAGGAGGCCGACAAACAACGGCCGGTTGGTCGGAAACGTGCCGGCGGACGGCGCCAGCAGCTTTTTCTGCGCCAGCGAGCCCGCCACCGCCAATAAAGGGATCACGAAGATGAAGCGGCCGATCAGCATCGCTGCGGCAATCGTCGTGTTGTAGAAGAGCGTGTTGGCCGACAGCCCGGCAAAGGCGCTGCCGTTGTTGCCGGTGCCCTCGGTGTAGGCATAAAGAATCTCGGAAAACCCGTGCGGGCCGGCATTGGCGATGCCGGCGAGGCCGGCCGGCAACACCACCGCCAGTGCCGTCCAGCCAAGGATCGACAACGGCAGGCTCAACAAGGCGAGAATGGTCATCTTGACCTCCTTGGCCTCGAGCTTTTTGCCGAGATATTCGGGGGTGCGGCCGACCATCAGCCCGGCGACGAACATCGCGACGATCGCAAAGGCGAGCATGCCGTAGAGGCCCGAGCCGACCCCGCCGAAAATCACCTCGCCGAGCTGGATGTTAACGAGCGGCACCATCCCACCCAATGGCAGATAGCTGTCGTGCATCGAATTGACGGCACCGCACGACGTGTCGGTCGTCACTGTCGCATAGAGCGCCGACAGCGCCGGCCCAAAGCGCACCTCCTTGCCTTCCATGTTGCCGCCGGCCTGTTCCGCGCTCGCGGTCGCGTCGACATTGAAGGCGGCAAAGGCCGGGTTGCCGCGCGACTCCGCGGCGTAGGCGACGGTCACGCCGGCGAGAAACAGCAGCCCCATCGCGGCAAAGATCGCCCAGCCCTGGCGCTCGTCCTTGACCATCCGGCCGAGCGCATTGGTCAGGGCCGCGCCGATCGAAAAGATCGACACCAGCTGCACGAGGTTGGTCAACGCGTTCGGGTTCTCGTAAGGGTGCGACGAGTTCGCGTTCAAAAACCCGCCGCCGTTGGTGCCGAGGATCTTGATCGCCTCCTGCGAGGCAATGGGGCCTTGCGCGATGGTCTGCTTGGCACCTTCCAACGTCGTCGCGTCGACATAGGCGCCCAAATTCTGTGGGATGCCCTGCCAGACATAGAACAGCGCGATCGCGACCGACAACGGCAACAGGATGTAGAGCGTGCAGCGCGTCAGGTCGACCCAGAAATTGCCGATCGCCTTGGCCTCGCGCCGTACAAAACCGCGGATCAGCGCCAATGCCAATGCAATGCCGGTCGCCGCCGAAACAAAATTGTGCACGGTGAGCCCGGCCATCTGCACCAGGTAGCCCATCGTGGTCTCGGGCACATAGGCCTGCCAGTTGGTATTGGTGATAAAGCTGACCGAGGTGTTGAGCGCAAGGCTCTGCTCGACCCCGGTCTGGCCCTGCGGGTTGAACGGCAGATACCATTGCAGCCGCTGCACCGCGTACAATGTAACAAAGCCGACGACGCTGAACAGCAGCATCGCGACCGCGTAGGTCAGCCAGTGCTGCTCCTCGCTTTCGTCGACCCCGCAGCACCAGTAGACGGCGCGCTCGACCGGCCGCAACACCGGCCAAAGCAGCGTCCGCTCGCCGGCGAAGACCCGCGTCATGTAGCCGCCGAAGGGCCGCGCGACGGCAATGACAATGGCGCTGAACAGCGCGATCTGCACCCATCCGTTGGCTGTCACCGCACTGCTCCTAGAAGCGTTCGGGGTTGATCAGCGCGTACACGAGATAGACCATGATCACGATGGTCACGCCCGCGCCGAGGACATAGTCGAACAGCATGTCGCCTCACATCTTCTCGCAGGCCAGCACGTAAAGGATTGCGGCGGCGAAGAAGACGACGCCGTAGGCGACCATCAGGAAATCGAGCATCAGGGCAAGCCTTGCATCAGGGAATGCCGGTTGGGTTGGCGGGTCCGCCGCGCGAACGGATTGCGCCGCCGAAGCGGCCGCGCGGGCAATGGCGATCCGTTGCGCGCATCTCCTCACCCACGCCTCAGCCCGTCGCGGCCGTCGCCGCCGAGCCGATGGCGGCGGCGTTGACTTCGGCGCATAAGTGCCGCCTCGGACCTAAAGATTCGAGACGCGTCGCGGTTAGCGCATGTAAAGAAGCCATAAAGATCGTAAGCCGCCCCGTGCCCCGGCACGCGGCCGGCATCCGCGCCTGCCGCGCCTCGGTTGTGAGCCTCGGTTCGCGCGAGACCTCTCGACAACACCGCCGCGGCCGAGGTAGGTTGTCCGAACATAACACGAACAGAGGTGTTGCGTGACGCGAGCATTACGGCAGGCCCAGCGCGAGGCCGAGCAGCAGTTTCCGGTGCGGGTGCGGATCGCCGTGCCGCCCGACGGGCTTGGCGCGCAGCTGACGCTGATGCATGCCTGGCTCGACGAGACTTGCGGGGTCGACGGCTGGTCGTCGGCGCCGGCCGGGACGGCGGGGGTCGTCAACGACGCGATCGCGTTTTATTTCGCGAGCGCCGCCTTTGCCCACGCCTTTGTCGCGCGCTTCTGCTGCGGCTGGCGGGTCGAGACGGTCGCCGGCGCGTTTGCGGTGCGCCGCGACGAGCCGCCGCCGCGCCGCGGCGTGGCCGGTCACAAGACGCCGTAACGCGTTGACCCGTCCGCGCGCGTGAGCCTCGTCGTCTGGGCCGGTCTGGCGGCGGCGACGTTTGCCGCGGCATTGCTCCAGGCGGCGAGCGGCTTCGGCTTTGCCGTCGTCGCGGCGCCGCTCTACCTGCTGCTGCTGGCGCCGGTAACCGCGGTCCAGCTCGTCGTCATCATCGCCGCCGCGCTGACGGTCGCCGTCCTGCCGGGGTTGTGGCGCGCGGTCGCACCGCGCGTGCTGGCGCATCTGGTGCTGGGCAGCCTCGCCGGGGTGCCGCTCGGGCTGTTCGTTCTGCGTCACAGCGACCCGACGGTGGTGCGCGTCGTCGCCGGCTTGACGGTGCTCGGCTTTGCCGCGGTGCTGGCGCTGCAGCGGCGGCGCGGCCGCAACGGCGCGATCGCCCCGCTCAGGATGAGCCGCAACCGCGACCTCGCCGCCGGTGCGACTGCGGGGATGGCGACCGCGCTCGTCGGCATGGCGGGTCCGCCGGTGCTGATCTACCTGATGCTGGCCGGCAACGCCTCGCAGACGATCCGCGCGACGTTGCTCGCGTTCTTTTCACTGGTCTACGCCGCCACCCTCGCGGCCAATGCCGGGACGATCGGGGTATCCCGCGACAGCTGGCTCGCCGCCGGCGTCTTGCTGCCGTTTGCGATTGTCGGCGGGGTTGTCGGCCGGGCGCTCGGCGACCGTCTCGGCGGCGGGGCCTTTGCCCGCCTCGCGATCGGGCTGCTCGCGGCCGCCGGCCTGCTCAGCCTCGGCGCGGCCGCCGGGCTTTACGGCGTCGGCCGCTGATCCGGCGTTGCGCCGTCTCCGATGGCGTCTCGCCGCCGCCCGCTGACTTCGGATGGTGACGCCGCCGAAGATACAGAGTATCATCCCTGTTGCCGGGCCGTCTTTGCTGCGGAAGTCCCGCCGATCCACAAGGATGGCCCGGCCGAATCAAACGTACTTCATCCACAACGCTGTAAATATCCAGGTGAGATCATGATCGGGCCGCCGGGATTGCCAAAATATGGACGCCGAGTCTTTTCATTCGCGGTGGCAAAGCCAAAACAACGGCGACAAAGTCGTCACGTCCTGAAATTGGCGGCGGGGCTCTACTTCGCGGGCGTGCTTGCGCACTTCAGCCATCATCTCGCGTTCAACTTTGCCCAGGGCGACCCGTCTTTTGGCCAGGCGTTGGTCAGCGCGCCGGTCAGCTTGGTATGGCCGGCCGATCTGATCGGGACCTTGATCTCGCTGACCTGACCCGCGCGCCGCACCGGGCAGCCCTCGCACCCTTGCCGCCGCAGCGGCGAGCGCCGACAATCGCGTGCCCGAGGGAGGAGCCGAGCATGGAGCGGATCGCGCAGTCGCCGTTGGCGGCCTACCAGGAACACCTCGACAAGGGCGAGCTCGCCTATCAATGGAGCCCCGCGGCCAACCGGGCGGTGTTCTACCCGCGCGTCATCTGCCCCTACACCGGCAGCGAGCGGCTCGAATGGCGGTTGAGCGCCGGGTCCGGCACGGTCTATGCCACCACGGTCACCCATCCGCGCGACGGCGCCCCCTACAATGTCGCGCTGATCGATCTCGACGAGGGCTTCCGGCTGATGAGCCGGGTCGAGGACATCGCCCCCGATGCCGTCAGGATCGGCATGCGCGTCAAGTTCCGCGTGCATCGCCCCGACGGCGACGACCCCGCCTATCCGGTTTTCGTGCCTGAGGGCGCGTGATGGACGGGTTGCGGCGCGGCTCGGCCGCGATCGTCGGCGTCGCTGAATCCGATCTGGGCGCCGTCGCCGCCGAGATGAGCCCGATCGACCTGATGGCGCAGGGCATCCACCGCGCCCTCGCCGATTGCGGGCTCGCGCTCAAGGATGTCGACGGGCTGGTCTGCGCCACCGCGCAAAGCCGTACCTCGGGTCTCAACCTCTCCGAATACCTGGGGATTTCGCCAGCTTTTGTCGACACGACGATCCTCGGCGGCTCGTCCTTCATGTTCCACGTCGCGCACGCCCACGCGGCCTTGCAGCTCGGCCTCTGCCAGGTCGCGGTCATCGCCTACGGCTCGACCCAGCGCACGATCGGCCGCCGTCACGCCTCGGTGCGCGAATACAACCCCTACGAGACGCCGTTCCGCCCGTTCCTGCCGTCGACGGCCTACGCGCTCGCCGCCTCGCGCCACATGCACCAATACGGCACCTCCCGCGAGCAGTTGGCTGCCGTGGCGGTCGCGGCGCGCGAATGGGCATTGCTGAACCCGGTCGCCTGGGAAAAGAAGCCGCTGACCATCCCCGAAGTCCTGTCGGCGCGGATGATCACCTATCCGTTCACGGTGCGCGACATCTGCCTCGTGACCGACGGCGGCGGCGCCGTAATCATGACCACCGCCGAGCATGCCCGCTCGCTGAAAAAGCCGCCGGCCTATGTGCTCGGCTGCGGTCAGGCGATCACCCACGCCAACATTTCGAGCATGCCCGACCTGACCGTCACCGGCGCCTTGGCCTCTGGTCGCGCCGCCTACGACATGGCCAGGCTCGCGCCGTCCGACATCGACGTGCTCGAGCTCTACGACGCATTCACGATCAACCCGATCCTGTTCCTCGAGGATCTCGGCTTCTGCAAAAAGGGCGAAGGCGGATCCTTTGTCGAGGGCGGCCGCATCGCCCCCGGCGGCGCCTTGCCGGTCAACACCAACGGCGGCGGCCTCTCCTATTGCCATCCGGGAATGTACGGCCTCTTCCTGCTGATCGAGGCGACCCGCCAGCTCCGCGGCGAATGCGGCCCCCGCCAAGTCGCCGACTGCAACGTGGCCCTCGCCCACGGCAACGGCGGCGTCCTCTCCTCGCAAGCCACCGTCATCCTCGGCACGGCGGCGACGATATAGGCTGGTTTTGATCGTGCCTATCCGGTTGACACTCAAACCGAACTGAATCTAGTGCTGGTAAAAGGCGATCGCGGATTCAATAGCGATCCTTGAATCGAAGGAGGAGCAGCAGGATGGCGCAGCACACCCTTGCTCAGCGTATGGAGCACGTCATCAGGACGTATATCCAGGCATGTAACGACGCCGATGCGATAGCGATTGCCGCGCGCTTGTGTCCGGAAGCAGTCCATTATTTTCCTTCAGGCGATCCACGCCGCACAAAATGGCTGGGGGCGGCCGCGATCGGCGTCAACTTTGCCAAGATAGTCCAGGAACAGGGTGTTTGTTGGACGGTGGATCAATTGCTCACCGATGCCGATCGGCGCGCTTCGACGCTGGAATGGACAAGGTTTAACCGACAACGTGACCGAATCGTCCGCGGAGTGGATTGGTTCGTGTTCGAGCCGCAGACGATTTGTATTCAAGAAATCCGTCCCTACACAGCGGCCCCGATCAATTCGGACATGATGCGCCAAGAATTAGCGGATTTTGATTATGCCCGGCGAGGGTATCCGACGACCTAGATTTGGTAGTAAGTAGGGTAGAAAAAGCGAAGCGCCTACCGCCATACACGCGACCGCACTCGCCGCTGAAGAACCTGATCGAAAACCATCGCAGGCTTCAATAGGACCATCCCGACGAAGGTCGGGACCCATGCCGGCGGCTAAAATCAATGTTCTACGTCTATCTCCTTGCCAGCAAACCCCAGGGAACCCTTTACATCGGTACGACTTCCGATCTCGGGCGGCGCGTTTGGGAGCACAAGAACGGACTCGTCCCCGGCTTTACGAAACGATACCAAGTCGAGCGGCTGGTTTGGTTTGAGACCCATGAATCCGCGGCCGCCGCGCTTCGCCGCGAAAAACAGCTCAAGGAATGGAAACGCGACTGGAAAATCAATTTGCTTGAACGCGACAACCCACATTGGCTGGACCTCTACCCAAGCCTCCGGCTTTGAGCGACGTCCCGCTGACCGAACTAATCAAGCCAACCGATTTCTGGCGGTCGCGGATCGCGCCCGTTCTAACCGCCGGCCCGAGCGAGACGGACATGGGCACCGGCCTGCGCCGGTGTGGGCGAAAAAGAAGGCGGGCTCTGGGTTCACGCCGTCACGGGAATGACGAATAATGGACGCGCGGGATCTGCGGGAGGAGCGATATGGCTGAAAACACTCTGGTGCGGTTCGAAAATGTGGACGGGATCGGCGTCGTCACGATCGACAACCCGCCGGTCAACGCCTTGTCGCCGGGCGTGCCGGAGGGCATCGTCGAGGCCGTCGAAAAGGGCAACGCCGACACCGCGATCCGCGCGATGGTGTTGATCGGGGCGGGCCGCAGCTTTGTCGCCGGCGCCGACATCCGCACCTTTGGCAACCGCCCGCCGCCGGTGCCGGGGCGCCGCCCGCACCAGATCCTCAACGCCAGCCAAAAGCCGGTGGTTGCCGCGATCCACGGCTATGCGCTCGGCGGCGGGTTCGAAATCGCCCTCGCTTCCAACTATCGCATCGCCGTGCCGAGCGCCAAGGTCGGGCTCCCCGAAGTCTTGATCGGCATCTTGCCGGGCAGCGCCGGGACCCAGCGCTTGCCGCGCTTGATCGGCCCCAAGGCGGCGCTCGACATGATCGTCACCGGCCGCCATGTCCCGGCCGAGGAGGCATACCGCCTCGGCATCGTCGACGAGCTGGTCCCGGAGGGCGGCGACCTGCGCGCGGCGGCGATCGCGTTCGCCCGCCGTGTGGCCGACATCCGGCCATTGCCGCGCATCCGCGATCACGACGGCAAGCTCGCCGAGGCGCAGGCCGATCCCGGCCTGTTCGACGCGATGCGCCGCTCGATCGCGCGCCGCGCCCGCGGCCAGAAGGCGCCCTACCACTGCATCCAGTCGGTCCAGAACGCCTGCACGATGCCGTTCGACGACGGCGTCGTGCGCGAGCGCGAATTGTTCGACGAGCTCGAAAACTCGCCCGAGGCGCGCGCCCTGCGCTATGCCTTTTTTGCCGAGCGCGAGGTCGCCCGGCTCCCCGACATCCCGCGCGACACGCCGCTGCGGCCGATCAAGACCGCCGCGATCGTCGGCGCCGGCACGATGGGCGGCGGCATCTCGATGAGCTTTGCCGAATTCGGCTTTCCGGTGAAATTGCTCGAGGCGAGCCAGGAGGCGCTCGACCGCGGCTTGGCGCGCATCCGTGCCAATTACGAGACCAGCGTCAAGCGCGGCAGCCTCAGCGAAGCCGAGATGAACCGCCGCCTCGCGCTGATCGAGCCGGTCACCAGCTACGACGACATCAAGGATTGTGACGTCGTGATCGAGGCGGTGTTCGAGCGCATCCCGGTCAAGGAGGAGGTGTTCAAAAAGCTCGACGAGGTCATGAAGCCGGGTGCCTTGCTCTACAGCAACACCTCCGGCATCGATATCGACATCATCGCCAACGCGACGAAGCGGCCGCAGGACGTGGCCGGCACGCACTTTTTCGCGCCCGCCAACGTCATGAAACTGTTCGAGGTCGTGAAGGGCGCCAAGAGCGCCCCCGACACCCTCGCGACCGCGATGGATTTGGGGCGTAAAATAGGAAAAATCAGTGCGATGGCCGGCAACGGCGACGGCTTTGTCGCCAACCGCAGCCGCACCCCCTTTGGCACCGAAATGATCATCATGCTCGAAGAAGGGGCGCTCCCCGAGCAGGTCGACAAGGTCATGGTCGATTTCGGCTATCCGATCGGGCCGTTCGCGACCGCCGACTTGTCGGGGCTCGACATCGGCTATGACAGCCGCCAGCGCCGCGCCGCGCA
>DATMLF010000033.1:0-10180 GCA_035570595.1 Allostellaceae bacterium | reverse complement strand
TTGACGACGCGGTGCTGGTAGTGCGCGCCCTCCCAGCGGAACGGACCCTGCCGGCTCCACGCGGCGACGACGAGGTCGTGCGCCTCCTCGAAGCGCTCGCGGTTGAAGGCCGGGTTGACGCCGGTGGCGAGCTGCTCCTGCCCGCCGCCGCGGACAAAGCCGGAGACGAGGCGACCCTTCGAGATCATGTCGATCATCGCCAGCTCTTCGGCGAGGCGCACCGGGTTCTCGGCCAAGGGCAGCGGGTTGCCGAGAAGGACGATCTTCGCCTTCTTGGTCACCGCGGCGAGGATCGAGGCGAAGACATTGCACTTCGCCTGCATGCAGAACGGCGCATTGTGGTGCTCGTTGAGCATAAAGCCTTCGACGCCCTGCTCCTCGGCGTAGATGTAATGCTCGAGATAGCGGTTATAGAGTTCGCTGCCGGCGACCGGGTCGAAGTGCTTGTTCGAAAACAGCAGCGCGGTATGGCCGGTCTCCAGCCCGATATCGGCGGGATACGCGGACATCGGCTGCTCGGTGAAATACATCACATGCATGACGGTCTCCTTTCGCCTCCAAGGGCGCTAAATCTCGGCGGCTAATTCTCGGCGACAAAGCTGGTGACGAGCCTGGCGAGCGCGTCGGGCTGTTCCATGTCGACGCAATGGCCCGAATTGGCCACCGTCTCGAAACGCGCCTTCGGCAGCGACTTCGCGTAAACCTCGCCCGCGCTCTTTGGCACGATCTGGTCGTCGTCGCCCCACACGACGAGTGCCGGCGCCTTCACGCCGCCCAAGAGATGCGGCAGGCTCATATTGTACATGTACGGCTTCCAGGCCACGCGGAAGCTCATCTCCCGACACAGATCCCAGTCGACGAGCTGATCGGTCGACACGTCACCGTAATTGCGGTCGAAGGCCTTGGGATCGTGGAACCCGGCCTTGGCGTAATCGATATAGCTGACGATCGCCTGGTCCTTGATGTCGCCTTCAGGCGGCTTGATCCCCATCGCACCGACCAGCACGAGCCGGTGAAAATCGCGTGGCGCCAGCGCCGCCATCTCGGCCGCGACCCAGCCGCCAAAGCCAAGCCCAACCAAGCTCGGACGCTCGACGCCGAGCTCGGCGAGGAGCCACTGGTACAACGCCGCCAGATCGCGTGGGTGACGCACCCAAGGCGCCCGTTGAGACTTTTCGCCAAAGCCGGGATGAACGGGGACGATCGTGTCGAAATGCGCCGACAGCGCCTCGTAGAACGGCAGCTTGTCGAGCGTCCCGATATCGTGGTGCAGCACCAAAAGCGGGCGGCCGCGGCCGCCGCGGCCCACCCTCACCTGCAGCCCGCCAAGATCAACTTGCTGGTCGTTCCACCCGGCCATCACACTTCCCTCGCTGACTGATGATAAGGTTAGCCATGCTTTTGCGCCTGCCGCAACCGGCGGCGGACGCAAGGCCGCCTGCGCGCCGCTCAACGCTGCCCTGCTGGCAGGTGACGACCTCACGCTTTCCGCATAGTGTGACCTTTGCTGTTCGCGCATCGGGACAGCCGGAGTAGTGACGAATGCCTGCGCGTTCCCCCAACATCTGCCACGTCGTGCTGATCAAGCCGTCGCATTACGACGACGACGGCTACCCGATCCAATGGATCCGGTCGGCGATCCCGTCGAACACGCTCGCCTGCCTGAATGGCCTCGCCGAGGATGCTCGTCACCGGCAGGTGCTCGGGCCGGGTGTCGAGATCCGCCTCGAGACCTACGACGAGACCAACCGCCGGGTGCAGCCGCGGCACATCATCAGAAAAATCAGGCGCACGGGCGGGCGGGCGCTGATCGGCCTAGTCGGTGTCCAAACCAACCAGTTTCCGCGCGCGATTGACCTTGCCCAGCCGTTTCTCGCCGCCGGGCTCCCGGTCTGCATCGGCGGGTTTCACGTCTCGGGCTCGATCGCGATGCTGCCGGAGATGCCGGCCGAGCTCAAAGAAGCCCAGGCGCTCGGCATCTCGCTGTTCGCCGGCGAAGCCGAAGACGGAAGGTTCGACGAGGTGCTGCGCGACGCCTGGCACGGCGCGTTGAAGCCGCTCTACAATCATATGAACGACCTTCCGGGCCTCGAGGGCGAGCCGGCGCCGGTCTTGTCCAAAAGGCATGTTCAGCGCACCGCCGGCGCGCAATCCAGCATCGATTTGGGTCGCGGCTGCCCGTATCAATGCTCCTTTTGCACGATCATCAACGTGCAGGGTCGTAAAAGCCGCTATCGCTCGCCCGACGATCTCGAGCGCTGCATCCGCGCGCATACCGAACAGGGCATCCACAGCTTCTTCATCACCGACGACAATTTTGCACGCAACCGCAACTGGGAGCCGCTGGTCGACCGCATCATCGAGCTGAACGAGGGCGAACGCCGCCCCGTCAGCTTCACGATTCAGGTCGACACGCTGTGCCACCGCATCCCGAACTTTATCGAGAAGGTGACCCAAGCCGGGGCGCGCCGCGTCTTTATCGGTCTCGAAAACATCAACCCGGACAATCTCCTCGGCGCCAAAAAGAACCAGAATAAGATCACCGAATATCGCGCCATGCTGCAAAAGTGGCGGGATCATGGGGCCCTTACCTATGCCGGGTACATCCTCGGCTTTCCCGGCGATACCAAAGAATCGATCTTGCGCGATATCGAGATCATCAAGCGCGAATTGCCGCTCGACCTGCTCGAATTTTTCATTCTGACGCCGCTTCCCGGATCCGAGGACCACAAGAACCTGCTCGGCCAGGGCGTATGGATGGACCCGGACCTGAACAAATACGACGTCAACCATCGCGTGACACATCACGCGAAAATGCCCGATGCCGAGTGGGAGGAAGCCAGGACCGCAGCATGGCAGGCGTACTATACGCCTGAGCATGTCCGCACGATCCTGCGCCGCGTCGCCGCCAACCCGCGTGGCCGGCTCGGCAATACGCTCTCCACGTTGCTGTGGTTCAAGGCGATGGTCAGCTTCGAGGGGGTCCACCCACTCGAAGGCGGCGCGTTGCGGCTGAAATACCGGCGCGACCGGCGGCCCGGCTTGCCGCGCGAGAGCGCACCTCGGTTCTATGCGCGCTATGCGGCCGAGACCGCGGCCAAGCTGTGGGGCTACTGGCGGCTGTTTCACGAGTGGCGAGCGATCCGCAAAGAGGTGGCGGCGTCGCCCGATCGTTGGAGCTACACCGATCTGGCGATCGCCCCGCTCAAGGACGACGACGTCGATACGCTCGACCTCTATCACGCCACCAATGGCGGAGAAGCCGCGCTCGCACGGCAGCGCCGTCAGGACGAAATCCGGACGCGAGCGCCACACTCACCGACGCCGGCAGTCGTCGCGGCGGATTAGCGGGAAGCGACTTCGATCCCCGCGGCCGCGTCGACCATCCAGTCAACGAGCCAGCGCGCATAAGAGCGCCGCACCAGCACGCGAAAATGCGGCGCGTCGTCGAGCTGGTCGAGGATCACCGGCACACGCGCCAGCAAGGTCTGCGCGCACTGTCCCGGCCCGAAGACGCGAGGATGCAGGTCGAGGCCGCATCCCGCCGCGAGCATATCGCGCGTCCCGACGCCGGCGATCTCGACGATGACCCGGCTCGACGACAGATCGGCGACCGCGGCGCGCCGGCCGGCGACCGCACGCTCCAGTCGCGGCACCAGCTCGGGCGCATCGCCATCGGCGACGACGAGCCACTCGTCCGGGCCGAGCCACAACACGCGCGCCGCGCCGGTCGCCGCCACCCGGTTGGGCGAAAGCGGCAAGAAGATTCCGGCGAGATGGGCCGGGAACGGCGGCCGCAACCGCAGGCCGACCTGGCGCGCCGGGGCGATTTCGCGGAGCGTGACGCACGGCGAAATCCAGGGCAGCTCAGCCATCGCGGCGATGCCCTTGCGCGTCGTAAAACAGCGGCGCGCAGATGCGCGCCGCGATCGTCCGATCGGCGAGCGGCGCCCATACCGGCAGTCCATGCAGGTCGCGCCCGCCCGCGACCAGCGCCAGCGCAAAGCCGCGCCCGATGCGCGCGCCGAAATAGCTTGAGGTGACGTGGCCAATCATCGCCGTCGATTGCGGCTCGGCGACGAGCTGTGCACCCTCGGGCAGGACGATATTCGGGTCGTCGGGCAGGATGCCGACCAGCTGCTTGCGGTCGGCGCGCGCGGTGTCCGGCCGCGCCAGCGACCGGCGGCCGAGGAAATCCTCCCGCTTCACGGCCAGGCCGAGATCGAGCGGGGTCACCGAGCCGTCGGTCTCCTGCCCGACCATGAAATAGCCCTTCTCGGCGCGCAGCACGTGCATCGCCTCGGTGCCGTAGGGGATCGCGCCCGCGTCGGCCAGTCGCTCCCACAGCACCGGGGCTGCGGATGCCGGTACATTGATCTCGTACGAGAGCTCGCCGGAAAAACTTACCCGGAAAATCCAGGCCGGGATGGCGGCGACGTCCGCCTCGCGCACCGTCATGAACGGGAAGGCGGCGGGGTCGAGACGTGGCGCCAACGCAGCCAGCACCGGACGCGCGCCCGGCCCGACCAACGTGATGTTCGCGAACTCCTCGGTTAGCGAGGTGCAGAACACCTCGAGATCGGGCCACTCGGTCTGCAGCCATTTCTCGAACCAGTCGAGCACCGCGCCGGCATTGCCGGTGGTCGTGGTGAGGAAGAACCGGTCGGATGCGAGGCGCGCTCCGACCCCGTCATCGAACACCATGCCGTCGTCGCGGCACATGACCCCGTAGCGGCAGCGCCCAGCCGGCAGATTGGTCCAGCGGTTGATGTACATCCGCTCGAGAAACCGCGCGGCGTCGCGGCCCGACACCTCGATCTTGCCGAGGGTCGAGGCGTCCAGCATCGCGGCGCCGTCGCGCGCCGCGAGGCATTCGCGCCGCACCGCCGCATCCATGCCCTCGCCGGGCTGCGGGTAATAGCGCGGCCGCTTCCACTGCCCGACATCCTCAAACACCGCGCCCGCCGCGACATGCCAATCATGCATCGGTGTCCGTCGAATGGGATCGAAGAATTGCCCGCGCTCACGGCCGGCCAGCAGGCCAAAGCCGACCGGCACAAAAGGCGGGCGAAACGTCGTCGTCCCAGTATCGGCAATCGCCCGACCGAGCTGCTGCGACAGCAGAGCCAAACCGGGGATGTTGCCAGTCTTCCCCTGGTCGGTGCCCATGCCAAGCGTCGTCCAGCGCTTTGTGTGTTCGATCGCGGTCATCCCCTCGCGCGCGGCGAGTACGATGTCGGCTGCGGTGACGTCGTTGTGCAGATCGACAAAGCTGTCGCGGCCGTGGTCGCCGGGAATGAGCCACATGGCTTCCTGCGCGATGTCGCCGCCGGACGCGACCTGGGGCAAGGCAGGCAAGCTCGCCGGGAAGCCGCATGCAGTGGCGGCACGTACGCCAGCCTCGGCGCCTTCCGCGAGACACGCGGCGAGATCGAAGCTGCCGTTTGCCGCGCCCGCAGGTTCGATCGCGGCATCCGTCGCGCCCGGCACAAAGGCGGCGCGCACCTCGTCGTAACGCAGCCGGTCTCCCGCATGGGCGAAGAGGTGCACCGCAGGATTCCAGCCGCCCGACACAGCCAGCAGGTCGCAGGCAATCCGGCTCGTCCGGCCGCCGGCGAGCGGCCGGATCGTCACCCCGCGCAAGGAGCACCCGCCGCGCGTCGCGACGATGGCGGAGCCGGTGTGTGTGGGGATCTCCGCCGCCAGCGCCCGCGTCGCCGCGCCTGGCTCGCCACGGATATCGACGATCGCCGCGACCTCGACCCCCGTCGCCTTGAGCGCGGCGGCGGTGTAATAGGCGTCGTCATTATTGGCGAACAGCACCGCACGGCGGCCCGGTGCGACGGCGTAGCGGTTGACATAGGCCTCCACCGCGCCGGCCAGCATCACCCCCGGACGGTCATTGCCGGGGAAGACCAGCGGGCGCTCGATCGCGCCGCTCGCCAGCACAACATGGCGCGCGCGGATACGCCAAAGCCGGTTGCGAGCGCCACGCTCCGCCGCCACCAGGTAATTGCTGTCATAGCGGCCGATGACGGTGGTCCGGAGCAACACGCGGGTTTCGGGCAGCGCCACCAGTTCGGCCGCGGCATCGGCGAGCCAGCCGGGCTCGACCTGACCGGGCCGGCGCAGCAGCGCCCCGCCCAGTTCACGGTCGGCTTCGGCGAGGATGACGCGCGCGCCGCTGCGGCCGGCGGCTAGCGCCGCGGCAAGCCCGGCCGGGCCGCCGCCCACCACCAGCACATCGCAATGCGTGTGGGTCTTGTCCGAGCGCGCTGGATCAGCGGAATGAGGTGCGCGCCCCAGCCCCGCCATGCGGCGCAATAGCGGCTCCCAGACGCGCCGCCACAGCACCGGCGAGCGGAAGAATATCTTGTAATAGAACCCGGCCGGAAACAGCCGCCCGAACCAGCCGATCGGCGCGGCGAGATCGAAGGCAAGGCTGGGCCAGGCGTGCTGCGATGTTGCCGCCAGCCCATCGACGAGCGCCACGTCGGTGGCGCGGCGGTTTGGCTCGTCGTCTACTTGCACGAGGGCCGAAGGCTCTTCCATCCCCGCGGCAAACACGCCGCGCGGGCGATGAAACTTCCAGCTGCGCGCAACCAGGCGCACGCCGTTCGCCAGCAGCGCCGAGGCCAGCGTGTCGCCCGGATGGCCTTCGTACTCCCGCCCATCAAAGCGAAAGCTGATCGTCCGGCTACGGTCGATCCGTCCGCCGCTCGCCAAGCGGCAAGACTGGGTCACGGATCGCCGCCATGCGAGCCGGCGGGCGGCGTTCCGAGGGGCGGCGTCTCGCCGATCCGGTAGACCGCGATGATGCGGTGGGTGACCGTGTCGCGCAGCAGGTTGAACCAGCGCCGGCACCCCGCCTGGTGCACCCAGCGCTCGGCAATGACGCCCTTTGGGTTGTTGCGCATGTAGAGATAATCGGCCCAGGCCTTGTCGTCGGACGCGACCGGGTCGGCGCGCGAGATGTGCGCCTCGCCGCCATAGCGGAATTCGGTCTCGTCGCGCTCGCCGCACCACGGGCAGGGGATCAGCAGCATCGAGCCACTTCGCTGTCATTGCGAGGAGCCCAAAGGGCGACGCGGCAATCCCCATCCGCAAGGGACAAGGACGGCGGGAGATTGCTTCGCTGCGCTCGCAATGACGCCCCCTTACTCAATGCGCCACCGCGGCGGCTCCGTGCTCATCAACCAGCGCGCCGGTCGTGAAGCGGTCGAGCGCGAACGGCGCGGCGAGCGGATGCGGCGCGTCATGCGCGATGGTGTGGGCGAAAACATGCCCGGCGCCGGGGGTCGCCTTGAACCCGCCCGTACCCCAGCCGCCGTTCATGTACAGCCCGTCGACCGGCAGCTTGCCGATGATCGGCGACGCATCGGGGCAGACATCGACGATGCCGGCCCAGCTCCGCAGCATCTTGAGCCGCGAGAAGATCGGGAACAGCTCGAGCGCGGCGGCCATCTGCGCCTCGATGATGGAGGACGAGCCGCGCTGGGCATAGGAGTTGAAGGCGTCGATCCCGGCGCCCATCACCAGTTCGCCCTTGTCGGACTGGCTGACATAGACATGCACCGTGTTCGACATCACGACGCAATCGAGCACCGGCTTCACCGGCTCCGACACCAGCGCCTGCAGCGGGTGGCTTTGCAGCGGCAGGCGCACCCCGGCCATGGCTGCCAGCACCGAATTATGCCCGGCAGCCGAGATCGCGATTTTGTCGGCGAAGATCGTCCCGCGCGTCGTCTCGACCTCGCCGGCCCGGCCGCCGCTCACCCTTATCGCGGTCACCTCGCAATTCTCAACGATATCGACCCCACGGGCATCGGCAGCGCCGGCATAACCCCAGGCGACGGCGTCGTGGCGCGCTACCCCGCCGCGCCGCTGCAAGGTCGCGCCGAGCACCGGATAGCGCACGTTCCTGTCGATACTGAGCACCGGGCAGAAGGCCTTGACCGCTTCGGGCTCCAGCCATTCGGCATCGATGCCGTTCAATCGATTGGCGTTGACCCGCCGCACCCCCTCGCGCACGTCGGCCAGCGTGTGCGCCAGGTTCAGCACCCCGCGCTGTGACAGCATCAGGTTGAAGTTGAGTTCGTTCGACAGCCCTTCCCACAGTTTCAGCGAATGCTCGTAGAGCCGGGCGCTTTCGTCCCACAGATAGTTGGAGCGGATGATCGTCGTATTGCGCCCCGTGTTGCCGAGGCCAATCGGTCCCTTTTCCAGCACCGCGACATCGCGGATGCCGTGCTCCTTGGCGAGGTAGTAGGCGGTCGCGAGGCCATGCCCGCCGCCGCCGATGATCACGACACGATAGCGCGGCTTCGGCGCCGCCTTGCGCCAGAGCGGCTGCCAGCCGCGGTGGCCGCCGAGCGCCTGGCGAGCCAGCGTCGCGAACGAATAGCGCTGCATCGTGCTCAAGTCTCTCGGGGCCAGCCGACGCCAAGCGCAGCGGCGTAGCCGGCCTGCCAGACGATATAAAACACAAAACTGCCGCCGACTGGCCATTCCGGGACCAGAGGGACGAGTAAACCTAGACCGGCCGCGGCCACGACCGACCGCCAGACCCGCGCGCGGCGGATCAGCTTTGCTGCGACGCTCAGCAGCCCCCCACCGATCGCGCCCGAAATCGCACCCGCCAAGGCGGCCGGGAGGTCGCCGTCGATACCGAGCAAGGCGGAGAGCGGGAAGGTCAACCCGACGCAGAGCGTCGTCGCGAGAGCATTGCCGATGACGGAGGCGACCACGAAAGCGATGGTGCCCGGCGGGCCGAGCCGACCGCGCCAAGTCTCGATACCGGCGAAGGCGACGCCAAAAATCAGCCCGGGCAAGAGATAGAACGAGAGCTCGATCCCGTCGCAGCGGGGGCTCGGGGCATCGATCCCAAAGCAATAACCGAGGACTTTTGGCGCCGGGGCATCGCCCAGCGGCAGAAATACCGCCGCCGCCGACACTGCACCGGCGACTGCGCCGAGGGCGAGATAGCCTTTAGGCCGCACCAGCTGCCGCCTTATTGTTTGGGCGGCATCGGAAGATTTAAAAGCCGCGCCGCGTTGCCGCCGAGGATCGCGCGGCGTTCGTTGTCGTCAAGGCCCGGCGCGGTCTCGATAAAGCCGATCGGGTCGGTCTCGCCCATGTCGGCCGGGTAATCGGTGCCGACCAGGATGTGGTCGACGCCGTATTCGTCGACCAGGTACTGCAGCTGATGGTGGGTGTAGACCAGCGCGTCGAAATAGACGCGCTTCAAGTAGGTCGTCGGCATGTGCTTGAGGCAGGCGCAGGTGTCCGGGCGGGCCGACGCGGCATGGTCGATGCGCCCCGAATAAGCCGGCAGGTAGCCGCCACCATGCGCGCAGACCAGCTTCAGGTTCGGATAATCCTGCAGCACGCCGCCAAAGATCAGCTCGTGCAGCGCGACGGTGGTGTCGAGCGGATTGCCGATGACGTTGGCGAAATAGTGGTCGTGGAAGCGGCTTGGCTGGGTGAAACCGTCCGGGTGCATAAAGATCAGCAGCCCCAGCTCTTCGCAGCGCCGGAAGATCGGCCGGAAGCGCTCCTCGGAGAGCGCCTCGCCGGCGACATGCGTCATGATCTCGATGCCGCGAAAGCCCAGCGACTTGTGCAGCCGGTCGAGCTCCTGAACAGCAAATTCCGGCGCCTGAAGCGGGATCGTGCCGAGCCCGACAAAGCGGTCGGGGTGCTTGCCGCAAATCTCGGCGATAAAGTCGTTGGTGACGCGCGCGACGGCGAGCCCGAGGTCGGGGTCGGCGCCGTAATAGGTCTGGCGCGGCGCCGGCGAGATAGCCTGAATGTCCACCCCCATCAGATCCATATCGGCGATACGCTGCTCGGGGGAGCGGCCCTGCTCGACGGTGCGCACGCCGTTGGCGCGGTTCTGCGCCTGGCTTTGCGGATTGGCATAGGTCTCGAGATACCATTTCGCGACGGCCTCGTTGCCCTCGACCATCTCGGCCGCCTTGTCGCTGCGCACGTGGCAATGGATGTCGATCGTATGCCACCGGCCGCGCGGATGCGCGGGGCCGGGAAAGCGCCCGGGAATGCGGGCGCCGGGCGGCAGGCACGTAAACAACATCGTTTCTCTCCCCTTTTCGCTGAGCACGATACTAGCCGAGTTCTTTTGCGTTTGACCTCACCCGTCGCGGCTCGCCATGCTTTGCGC
>DATMLF010000032.1:0-5147 GCA_035570595.1 Allostellaceae bacterium | reverse complement strand
GGTTAAAAGGTGAACTCCATCACCTGTGGTCGCAGCAGCATGGTGGCGGCGCCGCGGGTTGTCAACGAGCGAGACCCGGCGCGCCGATCGGAGACATCCGGCCGAAAAGGGGCGGGTTGCGTTTGGCGGCGGCTTGTTCCGCACCTGCTGGAGAGGGCACAATCGGCGGACGGCAATACGTCAACGCAGGGGAACATCGATGCCCGAAAGCGAGCTTTACCAAAAAGGCGCGGCGATGCGCCGCCGGCTGATGGGGGATGCGGCGGTCGAGCGCTCGGCGCGCGAAATCTACAGCGACCCAGTCATGAAGAAGTTCATCGATGTCGCGACCGAGACCGTCTTTGGCGCCTTGTGGACGCGGCCCGGCCTGGACCTCAAGACGCGGGCCCTGATCTGCGTGATCTCGGACGCGGCGACCGGCCGCGAGCCCGAGCTGGCGCTGCACCTGCGCATGGCGTTGCGCCAGGGATGGACCGAGACTGAGCTGAGCGAGGCGCTGCTCCACCTGTCGGGCTATGTCGGCGTGCCGATCATCCGCGAATCGATGATGGTGGCGAGCAAGGTCTTTGCCGAGCAGCGCGCCGAGCAGGCTTCCGAGAAGACCGGGGCTTGACCAAGCACATCCTGGTCGTTCCGTCCTGGTATTCGAACGGGCGCGGGTCGGGCGGCGGGTACTTTCGCGACCAGGCCTTGGCGCTCGGCGCCGCCGGGTATCGGGTCGCGATATTGGCGCCCGACATTCACACCTGGCGCGACCGACGAACCCGCCCGATACCGCCGCAACCGCGCGACCACGCGCGCGTCGAAAGCGACGGCGTCCCGGTCTACCGCCGCAACGACTTTACCGCGCTGCCGCGGGTTCCCTACCGCAATTCGCTGGTTTGGACCCGCTGCGGGATGAAGCTGTTCCGCCGGTACGTTTCCGACCGCGGGCGACCGGATTTGGTGCATGCGCATTCCTGCCTGCATGCCGGCGTTTTGGCGCTGGCGATCGAGCGGCGCTACGGCATTCCGTTTGTCGTCACCGAGCACAGCACCGGCTTTGCGCAAAGCCGGCTGCGCTGGTGGGAACGCGACCTCGTTCGACGGGTCTTAAAACGGGCGGGGCGCTGCATCGCCGTCAGCCCCCATCTCGCCGAGCTGATGGAGCAGCAATACCCCGCGTCGTCCTGGCGCTATCTGCCGAATGTCCTCGGCGAGGCGTTTCTCAGCGCCGCCCCCGCGACAGCAACGCATCGGGAGGGCTCCCTGTTCGTCTTCCTATGCGTCGCCCGGATGTCGCCGCAAAAAGGCTGCGACTTGTTGCTCGACGCCTTTGCCGAAGCATTTGGGGGCGATCCCGACGTGCGATTGCGTCTGGTCGGGGACGGGCCGTCATTGTCGAGCCTTGAGCAGCTCAGCGTCCGGCTCGGGATCGCCGCCCAGGTCGATTTTGTCGGCGGGTTGCCGGCGGACGGGGTGCGCGCGGAAATGGAGGCAGCGGACGCCTTTGTGCTCGCCAGCCGGTTCGAGACCTTTGGGGTCGTCGTCATCGAGGCGTTGGCCTGCGGCTTGCCGGTCGTCAGCACCGCGAGCGGCGGCCCGGACCATCTCGTCGACCGGGCCAACGGCTTGCTGGTGCCGCAGGGCGACCACGGTGCGCTGCGCGACGCGCTGCGGCAGATGCGGTGCCAGGCTCCGCGTTACGACCGGGTTGCGATCCGCGCCGACGTGATCCGTCAGTACGGCCCCGACGCCTTCGCCCGCCAGTTTGAGGCGATCGTCGGCTGAGCGCCGCCGGTGCGGGTGCGCCCGCGACGCGGAGCAAACGAGGCGATGTCCCGCGTCACGCGCGGAGCAGCGCCAGAAACCGCGCAGCGGCGGCGATGTCGGCGGCGAGCCCCTGGCGGCGCTGGGCCTGCTCCGGATCCGCGCCCCACGCTTCGATCTGAAAGCTTTCGTCGAGCTGCGAGGCGGCAAACGCGGCCTCGGCGTCGAGCCGGCCCTCGATCAGCGCCAAGGCGATGACCAGCGAGCCGCATGCCGCGGTCGCGAGGTGCAAGGCCGCGAGCGCGAAATCGTCGTGCTCGCCAACCGCGGCGGCAAAGGCGTAGAGGCTCGCCGGCGGCTGTGCCACCGGGATAACCCCGGCGGTGATTGCGAGCGGCGCGTCATAGCGCAGCACCGCCCAGTCGACGAGCGGCTGCCACACCGCCTGCTGGCGCGCGGCAAGCTCGGGCGGGCGGCCCGCGCGATAGCAGACGAGATCGGTGCCGGCATAATCCGCGATCTGGCGCACGACCAGCGCGCGCTGCGGCATGACACGGTCGACCGCGGTGTTGGCGAGCTGGGTCAGCGGCATCAGGGCCGGCCGCACCTCGCCCGCTTGGGTGTTCCATTCCGCGGCGAGCTGCGCGGCCAGAGCCTTAGTCGGCACGACGAGGTCACGTTTCGCCGGGGTCTTGACCGGCTTGCCGTCGAGGGCGATGCCGAACCCATGCGCCGCCGGCACGGTCCCGGCTTCTCGGTAGAAGCGCCTCATTCCGGCAGATCGAGCCCGGAGAACGGGTCTTTGGCGTCGCCCGGAAAGCCGAAGAATTCCCAGCTCTGCCGCATGTGCGGGGGCAACGGTGCTTCAACCCGCAGAATGCCGCCCGCCGGGTGCGGCATCGACAACTCCCGCGCGTGCAGGTGCAAACGCCGCGCATTGGGCGCGCCGGCAAGGTGAGCGGCGGCGCCGCCGTATTTGGGGTCGCCGAGGATCGGTGCGCCGATCGCCGCGCAATGCGCGCGCAGCTGGTGCGTCCGCCCGGTCACCGGCAACAGGGCGAGCCAGCTGGCGCGCTCGCCGACGCTGTCGACGACCCGGTAATAGGTGATTGCGTGCTTGCCTTCGTCGGGGTCGGCGCGAACCCGCTCGCCGCCGGGCCCCGCCTGCTTGGCGAGCGCCAGGCTGATCCGCCCTTGCTCCGGCTTGGGCCGGCCCACGACGAGCGCCCAATAGACCTTGCGATTCGTCTTGTCGCGAAACGCCCGGGTCAGGAATGCCGCGGCCGAAAGGGTGCGGGCGATGACCAGGACCCCGCTCGTGTCCTTGTCGAGCCGGTGAACGAGCCGCGGCCGCTCGGCGTAACCAAAGCGCAGCGCGTCGAGCAACCCGTCGAGGTGGCGTTCGGACTTGGTCCCGCCCTGGACCGCGAGACCCGGCGGCTTGTTCAGCACGATGACCGCGTCGTCGCGGTGCAAGACCGCCGCGTGCAGCATCGCCTCGTCGCTCGGCGACACCCGGCGCGGCAACGGCGAGGCGGGTGCTGCGGCGGACTCGATCGGCGGCACGCGGATCGCCTGTCCCGGCGTCACCCGGTCGCCGGCCTTGGCGCGCCGGCCGTCGACCCGGACCTGCCCGGTGCGCAGCAGCCTTTCGAGCCGGCCGTGAGCCAGCGCCGGATAATGGCGCTTGAACCAGCGATCGAGGCGCAGCGCGCCGTCGTCGCCGGAAACGGTAACCGTCTCAACCTCACCCGTCATTGCGATGTCTCGGTGGCGCGGCCGCGCAGCCTTTCCCAATAGTCGAGCCGCTTTTTGACCTCGCGCTCGAAACCGCGCTCGCCCGGCCGGTAGAGGCTGCGGCGGGCGATGCCGTCCGGAAAATAGTTCTGCCCCGAAAACCCCTCTTCGGTCGCGTGGTCGTAGACATACCCCTTGCCATAGCCGAGCTTGCGCATCAGCCCGGTCGGCGCGTTGAGGATGTGCGCCGGCGGCATCAGCGAGCCGGTCTCGCGCGCCAGCTGTTGCGCCTCGCCAAACGCGGCGTAGGCGGCGTTCGATTTAGGTGCTGTCGCGAGATAGATCACGCACTGCGCCAGCGCCAACTCGCCCTCCGGCGAGCCGAGACGGTCATAAGTGTCCCAGGCGGCGAGCGCCTGCACGACGGCCTGCGGGTCGGCGAGCCCGATGTCCTCGACCGCCGCCCGGGTCAGCCGGCGCAAAATGTAGCCGGCGTCTTCACCGCCCGCCAGCATGCGCGCGAGCCAGTAGAGCGCCGCGTCGGCATCCGAGCCGCGCACCGATTTGTGCAAGGCGCTGATCAGGTTGTAATGCCCCTCCTGCGCCTTGTCATAGAGCGGGGCGCGCCGCTGGACGAGCCGCGCCAGCTCAGCCGGATCGAGCAGGCGGTCGGGTGGAAGGCGGGCGATTTCTTCGACGAGGTTCAACAGAAAGCGGCCGTCGCCGTCGGCCATCGCCCGCAATGCGGTGCGCGCCTCGCCGGTCAGCGGCAGCTCATGACCGAGTGCCGCCTCGGCCCGTCGCAGCAGGGTTTCGAGGTCGTCGTCGCCGAGCCGCCGCAGCACCAGCACCTGGGCGCGCGACAGCAACGCGCCGATCAGCTCGAAGGACGGGTTCTCGGTCGTGGCGCCGACCAGGATCACCGTGCCGTCCTCGACCACCGGCAGAAACGCATCCTGCTGGGCGCGGTTGAAGCGATGGATCTCGTCGACAAAAAGCAGGGTGCCGCGGCCCATTTCGCGGCGTTTGCGCGCCGCCTCGAACACCCTGCGCAGGTCGGCGACTCCGGAAAACACCGCCGATAGCGGCTCGAATTCGAGATCGGTGCCGAGCGCCAAAAGGCGTGCGATCGTCGTCTTGCCGCAGCCGGGCGGACCCCACAGGATCATCGACGACAGCCGCCGGCTCGCCACCATTCGCCCGATCGGGCCGTCCGGCCCCAGCAGATGGTCCTGACCCACGACCTCGCCGAGGCTCGTCGGCCGCAGCCGGTCGGCGAGCGGCCGTGGCGCCTGGTTCTCGAACAGGGTGGTCATCGGCAACCCACTCGTTGAAAATCAAATTGCGGTCGCGCGCAGTCGTATTTCATGCGGCCTCGACCACGATGCCAATGCGCTTGCCCAGCGCCCGAAGTGCGGCATCGACTTGGTTGATCCGACTTTGATGAAGCGGGTCGCGGAGGCGCCGCACCGCTTTTTCATCCGCGCCGAGCTGCCGCGCCAAAGCAACATTCGAGACCCCGGTGGCGAGCATGGCGTCATGCAATGCGAGCTTGGCCGCGATAAGCGCGGGCAAATAAGCAAGAGGGCGGCCGTGCGGCGGGGACGGGCGCGGCAGGGGCTCGGCGCGGTCGGTGTAGAAGGAAAGAGCGGTCACCAGCG
>DATMLF010000031.1:0-2200 GCA_035570595.1 Allostellaceae bacterium | reverse complement strand
AATTACGACCCGCAGGTCGGCCATCGCTTGCTGAACCGCTATCTCGACGAGTTCGCGCTGTGCGACGAGGTCGGGCTCGACATCATGGTCAACGAGCATCACAGCACCGCGACCTGTTTGACGATATCGGTGCCGATGGCGCTGGCGATCATCGCCCGCGAGACCAAGCGCTCGCGCCTCCTCTCGCTCGGCACGCCGATCGCCAACCGCCCCGACCCGGTGCGCGTCGCCGAGGAGATGGCGTGGCTCGACGTGTTGTCGGGCGGGCGGCTGGAGATGGGCCTCGTCAAGGGTGCGGCCTATGAGATCGCACCGGCCAACAGCAACCCGGCCACGCTGATGCGCCGCTACTGGGAGGCGCATGACCTGATCCTAAAGGCATTGTCCTCGGCCGACGGCCCGTTCAATTGGGAAGGCGAATTCTTTCATTACCGCAACGTCAACATCTGGCCGCGGCCATTGCAGCAGCCGACACCGCCGGTGTGGATGACCGGCACCAGTGTCGAGACCGGCAGGATGGCCGCCGAGCGCGGGCATGTCGTCGGCACCTTATTGTCGGGCGCCGTCGCCGGGCCGCTGTTCGCCGCCTACCGCCAGCGCGCAGCGGAACTGGGCTGGACCGCCGGCCCCGACCGGCTTGCCTATGCCGCGGTCATCGGCGTCGGTGAGACGCGCGAAGAGGGCCGGCGCCGCGCCAATCTCGCGGCCGACTATGTGCGCACCTCGCCGGTCGTGCTCGAACCCTTTACCAACCCGCCCGGCTACAACTCGCTCGGCGCCAATGTCGCGATGCTCAAGGCCGGCGGCAAGCGCCACGGGTTTGTCCGCGACCGGCACGGCAACCCGGTCGATCACACGACCGCGACGCTCGATCAGTTTATGGAAAGCGCCACCTGCTTTGCCGGCACGCCCGACGATGTCTACAACCAGATCAAGGAGTTGAACGACCGCGTCGGCGGGTTCGGAAATCTATTGTTTTTCGGCCAGGGCGGTTTTCTCGATCACCCCGACACGGTTGCCAACATCACCCTCTTCGGCCGTGAAGTGATGCCGCGGCTGCGCGAATTGAACCCGGAACCGGCGAAACCGGCCGTCGCCGCCGCCGCGCAGTAGGAGTTCGCGCCGGCCTTGCCGTTGTCATCGCGAGGAGCGATGCGACGAAGCGATCTCGCTCCAGCGCGTTCGGCCCATCGAAATTGCTTCGCTTCGCTCGCACTGACTTCGGCGCGCACAATGCGCATCGATCGTGAGGAAAAACCGATGCCAACCTTGCATCCGCAGATCGTCCAGGTCCTGGACGCGATGGCCCGGGCCGAATTGCGGCCGATCGAGGCCATGACCCCGGGCGAGGCGCGCGCCCAGATGGAGGCGACGGCGCGAGCGCGCAAGGCCGAGCCCTTGCCGGTCGCGCGCGTCGAGGAGCGCATGATCCCCGGCCCCGCCGGCGAGATCCGCCTGCGGCTTTACTGGCCCAACGCCGCGGCGCCGGTGCCGGCGATCGTCTATTACCATGGCGGCGGCCATGTCATCGGCAGCCTCGACACCCACGATCTGATTGCGCGTAACCTGTGCTCGGGTGTCGGCGCCGTGGTCGCCTCGGTCGATTACCGGATGGGGCCGGAGCACAAATTTCCAGCGGCGGTCGAGGATTCGTTTGCCGCGCTGAACTGGGTCCACGCCAATGCCGCGAGCCTCGGCGCCGACCCGAGCCGCATCGGTGTGCACGGCGACAGCGCCGGCGCCAATCTCGCCGCGGTCGTGGCGATAATGGCGCGCGACGCCGGCGGTCCGGCATTGAGGCTGCAATCGCTGGTTTACCCGGTCGGCGACTACACGCTGTCCGGCGCCAGCTACCAGAAATATGCCGAGGGCTACGGCGCACTGACCGCGGACGCGATGGCGTGGTTCGGTCGCCATTATTTGCGCTCGCCGGCCGACGCCGAGGACTGGCGCGCTTCCCCGATCAGGGCCGCGAGCCATAAGGGCGTCGCCCCGGCGGTCGTCATCGTCGCCGAATGCGATGTCTTGCACGATGACGGCGAGGGCTATGCCGAGGCATTGCGCCAGGCCGGCGTGCCGGTCGAATACCGCGAATATCCCGGCATGATCCACGGCTTTTTGGGCATGGTCCCGGTCGTCGACGACGCGATGGTTGCCCAGCGCCAAATCTGGGCCGCGTTTAAACGCGCCTTCGCTTGAA
>DATMLF010000030.1:0-2201 GCA_035570595.1 Allostellaceae bacterium | reverse complement strand
AATTACGACCCGCAGGTCGGCCATCGCTTGCTGAACCGCTATCTCGACGAGTTCGCGCTGTGCGACGAGGTCGGGCTCGACATCATGGTCAACGAGCATCACAGCACCGCGACCTGTTTGACGATATCGGTGCCGATGGCGTTGGCGATCATCGCCCGCGAGACCAAGCGCTCGCGCCTCCTCTCGCTCGGCACGCCGATCGCCAACCGCCCCGACCCGGTGCGCGTCGCCGAGGAGATGGCGTGGCTCGACGTGTTGTCGGGCGGCCGGCTGGAGATGGGCCTCGTCAAGGGCGCGGCCTACGAGATCGCACCGGCCAACAGCAACCCGGCCAGTCTGATGCGCCGCTATTGGGAGGCGCATGATTTGATCCTGAAGGCATTGTCCTCGACCGACGGCCCGTTCAATTGGGAGGGCGAATTCTTCCATTACCGCAACGTCAACATCTGGCCGCGGCCATTGCAGCAACCGACACCGCCGGTGTGGATGACAGGGACCAGCGTCGAGACCGGGCGGATGGCGGCCGAGCGCGGGCATGTGGTTGGCACGTTGCTATCGGGCGCCGTCGCCGGGCCGCTGTTCGCGGCCTACCGTCAGCGCGCCGAGGAGCTGGGCTGGACCGCCGGCCCCGACCGCCTTGCCTATGCCGCGGTGATCGGGGTCGGCGAAACCCGCGAGGAGGGCCGGCGCCGCGCCAACCTCGCCGCCGACTATGTGCGTACCTCGCCGGTCGTGCTCGAGCCCTTTACCAACCCGCCCGGCTACAATTCGCTCGGGGCCAATGTCGCGATGCTCAAGGCCGGCGGCAAGCGCCACGGGTTTGTCCGCGACCGGCACGGCAACCCCGTCGATCATACGACCGCGACGCTCGACCAGTTTATGGAAAGCGCCACCTGCTTTGCCGGCACGCCCGACGATGTCTACAACCAGATCAAGGAGTTGAACGACCGGGTCGGCGGCTTTGGCAATCTGTTGTTCTTCGGTCAGGGCGGCTATCTCGAACACGTCGACACGGTTGCCAACATCACCCTCTTCGGCCGTGAAGTGATGCCGCGGCTGCGCGAATTGAACCCGGAACCGGCGAAACCGGCCGTCGCCGCCGCTGCGCAGTAGGAGTTCGCGCCGGCCTTGCCGTTGTCATCGCGAGGAGCGATGCGACGAAGCGATCTCGCTCCAGCGCGTTCGGCCCATCGAGATTGCTTCGCTTCGCTCGCAATGACTTCGGCGCGCACAATGCGTATCGATCGTGAGGAAAAAACCGATGCCCACCTTGCATCCCCAGATCGTCCAGGTCCTGGACGCGATGGCCAGGGCCGAATTGCGGCCGATCGAGGCGATGACGCCGGCGGAGGCGCGCGCCCAGATGGAGGCGACGGCGCGGGCGCGAAAGGCCGAGCCCTTGCCGGTCGCGCGCGTCGGGGAGCGCATGATCCCCGGCCCTGCCGGCGAGATCCGCCTGCGGCTTTACTGGCCCAGCGCCGCGGCGCCGGTGCTGGCGATCGTCTATTACCATGGCGGCGGCCATGTCATCGGCAGCCTCGACACCCATGATCTGATTGCCCGCAATCTGTGCGCGGGTGTGGGCGTCGTGGTCGCCTCGGTCGATTACCGGATGGGGCCGGAGCACAAATTTCCCGCGGCGGTCGAGGATTCGCTTGCCGCGCTGAACTGGGTCCACGCCAATGCCGCGAGCCTCGGCGCCGACCCGAGCCGCATCGGCGTGCACGGCGACAGCGCCGGCGCCAATCTCGCCGCGGTCGTGGCGATAATGGCGCGCGACGCGGGCGGCCCCAAACTGCGGCTGCAGTCGCTGGTTTACCCGGTCGGCGACTACACGCTGTCCGGCGCCAGCTACCAGAAATATGCCGAGGGTTACGGCGCGCTGACCGCGGACGCGATGGCCTGGTTCGGCCATCATTATTTGCGCTCGCCGGCCGACGCCGAGGATTGGCGCGCTTCGCCGATCAAAGCCGCGAGCCATGCCGGCGTCGCCCCGGCGATCGTCATCGTCGCCGAATGCGATGTCTTGCACGATGACGGCGAGGGCTATGCAGAGGTCCTGCGCCAGGCCGGCGTGCCGGTCGAATACCGCGAATATCCCGGCATGATCCACGGCTTTTTGGGCATGGTCCCGGTCGTCGACGACGCGATGGTTGCCCAGCGCCAAATCTGGGCCGCGTTTAAACGCGCCTTCGCTTGAA
>DATMLF010000029.1:0-12450 GCA_035570595.1 Allostellaceae bacterium | reverse complement strand
CCTGGAAGCGGCGGTGCTCGGCGCGCGGATGCGGTTTCGCGCGGTGATGATGACGTCGTTCGCCTTTATCCTCGGGGTTTACCCGCTGGTCGTGGCGCAGGGCGCGGCCGAGATCAGCCGGCACAGCGTCGGCACGCCGGTTTTCGCCGGGATGATCGCGGCGAGCGCGATCGGGCTGTTTGTGATCCCGATGCTTTACGTCACCTTTCAGACTATCCGCGAGCGCAGCGGCGCATGGGCCGGGCGCCTGCAGCGCCGCCGCGGCGCCGCCGACTAGCTTGGACAGGGACGGCTGCCCGATGGCTGGGGAAGCCGATGTTTGAGAAGGTGCTGATCGCCAACCGCGGCGAGATCGCGCTGCGCATCCACCGCGCCTGCCGCGAGATGGGGATCAAGACGGTGGCGGTGCATTCGACCGCCGACGCCGACGCGATGAACGTGCGGCTGGCCGACGAGACCGTCTGCATCGGCCCGCCGGCGGCGCGCGACAGCTATCTGAACGCCGCCGCGATCCTGTCGGCGGCGACGATCACGGCGGCCGACGCGATCCACCCGGGCCTCGGCTTCCTCGCCGAAAACGCGGATTTCGCCGCCGCCGTCGAAGAGCACGGGTTTGCCTTTATCGGCCCGGCACCCGAGCACATCCGGCTGATGGGCGACAAGGTCGCGGCGAAGGCGGCCGCCACCCGGCTCGGCATCCCGACGGTGCCCGGCTCGGCCGGTGCGGTGCGCGACCTCGCCGCGGCCGAAGCCGCCGCCGCCGCGATCGGCTACCCGGTCCTGATCAAGGCGGCGGCCGGCGGCGGCGGGCGCGGCATGAAGGTCGCCCGCGACCGCGCCGAATTGGCTCGCATGCTGCCGATGGCGCAGCACGAGGCGACCATGTTTTTCGGCCGGGGCGACGTCTATCTCGAACGCTACCTCGACCGCCCGCGTCATATCGAGATCCAGATCCTCGGCGACGGCCAGGGCGGTGTGGTTCATCTCGGCGAGCGCGACTGCTCGCTGCAGCGCTCGCACCAGAAGGTGCTCGAGGAAACGCCGTCGCCGGCGCTGAACGCGGAGGAACGCAACCGGGTCGGCGCGCTCGCCGTGGGTGCCATGCGCGATCTCGGCTACCGCAGCGCCGGCACCCTCGAATTCCTGTACCAGGACGGCGAGTTCTTCTTTATCGAGATGAACACCCGGCTCCAGGTCGAGCATCCGATCAGCGAAATGGTCAGCGGCGTCGACATCGTGCGCGAGCAGCTGCGCATCGCCGCCGGCGCTCCGCTCGGCTATCGCCAGGCCGAGATCCGCCTCTCGGGTCACGCGATCGAATGCCGCATCAACGCCGAGAACCCCGAAACCTTCCGGCCGTCGCCCGGGCGGGTGACCGACTACCACGCGCCGGGCGGGCTCGGGGTGCGGGTCGACAGCGCGCTCTACCAGGGCTACCGCGTGCCGCCCTATTACGACAGCCTGATCTCAAAGCTCGTGATCCACGGGCGCACGCGCAACGAATGCCTGATGCGGCTGCGCCGGGCGCTCGAGGAATATGTGATCGGCGGCATCGAGACGACGATCCCGCTGCATCAGCGGTTGGTCGAGGCGCCGGAATTCATCGACGGCGACTACGACATCCACTGGCTCGAGCGCTTTGTCGGGCGGCCAAGATGAGGGCGCGCAAAATCCGGCTGACGCCCGAAATCCTGCTCGCCGCCTATGCCGCAGGCGTTTTCCCGATGGCCGACTCGGCCGACGACCCGGAGCTGTTCTGGGTCGACCCGCACCACCGCGGCATCCTGCCGCTCGACGCGTTTCACGTCCCGCGCCGGCTCGCCCGCGTGCTGCGCCAGGGGCGGTTCGAGGTCAGCTGCGACACCGCGTTCGAGGAGGTGATCAGGAGCTGCGCCGAAGCGACCGAAAAGCGGCCGAACACCTGGATCAACGACGAGATCGTGCGGCTTTACGCGGGCCTGGCCGGGCGCGGCGCCGCGCACAGCGTCGAATGCCGCCGCCACGGCCTGTTGGTCGGCGGGCTCTACGGCGTGTCGATCGGTGCGGCGTTTTTCGGCGAGAGCATGTTCAGCCGCGAAACCGACGCGAGCAAGGCGGCGCTCGTCCACCTCGTGGCGCGGCTGCGGCTCGGCGGCTACCGCCTGCTCGACACCCAGTTCCTGACCCCGCACCTGGCGCGCTTTGGCGGGATCGAGATCACCCGCGCCCGCTACCGCCGCCTGCTCGCCGCGGCGCTCGGCTACCGCGCGTCCTTTCCGCTCGAACTGCCCGACTGGGCGGCCGGCGACCCGCTGGCGGCCGTGCCGGCGCCCTTGCAGTCGAGCAGGATCACGTCGTAGACCGGGTGCTCGAGCGACGACAGCGCCGGGCTCTGCGCGAACATCCAGCCGCTGAACCGGCGCACGTTGTCCTCGCCCGGGCGAACCTCGTCGATCTGCAAAAACGCCGCGTCCTCCGGCCGGTCCTCGGGCGGGTTTTTCTCGCAGTCGCGCACCGTGATCGCGAGCGTGCCGAACTGCACGGTCTTGCCGACGGGGGCGGTGATCTCGGACACCCGCGCGGTGATCTTGTCGAGCCCTTGCAGCACCGCTGTCGGCTCGGCGATCATGTCGGACTGGTCGGCCGACGCCGCGCTCGCGACGAGCGCCATCCCGGCCAGGGCGCTCAGCGACAAGAGCCGGCGACGCCTCCGCCGGGTGGTCGCCGCATCCCCTCCGCCGGTTTGCCGGGGCAGGCACGGGCCCATCTCGGCGGCAGGCGCCGGCTTTCGCCGGCGGGGCGAGAAGAGAGCCACGGACACTCGGTCCAACACCTGTCTGGTCCAGATCGTCGTGCTCGCTATGTCACGCATCGGGGAACTTGCCAAGGAGAAGGTGAACACGGGTGTCGGTGGTCGACCGACAAGGAGGCAGAAACCTGGCAACGCATGGGGCCGGGATCCGAGAGCCCAGTCGAGACTCCCACCGTACGCTTCCCGCCCCGGCCACCGGTCATGCGACGGCACCACAAAAGCCTGCCCTCGCGAAAGCGGGGCCGGACACAATCCGCGCATGCCCTTGCGAAGGCGCGCGGGGACGGGCACATGACCGCACGCGACCCGACCTGCCCCTCTTGCACCGCAGGGGCCGTCCACGCTTGGGCGGCGCGCGCGGGTCTGGGCGGCGCCGATCCGGCATTCTCGGCGCGGCCGATCCGTCATAAGCTCGCCCTTCGGATTCGGAGGTAAGACATGCCAAAGAGTTACCGGGTGGCGGTGATCGCCGGCGACGGGATTGGGCGCGAGGTCATGCCCGAAGGGATCGCCGCGATGGAGCGGGCGGCCTCCATCTACGGCTTTGACGTGAGCTGGACGGAATTCGACTGGAGCTGCGAGCGCTATGCCCAGACCGGGCGGATGATGCCCGAGGACGGGCTCGACCGGCTGCGCCTCTACGACGCCGTCTATCTCGGTGCCGTCGGCCATCCCGACGTGCCCGACCATGTCTCGCTGTGGGGCCTGTTGATCCCGCTGCGCCGCGGCTTTCACCAGTACGTCAACCTGCGCCCGGTGCGCCTGTTGGCCGGCGTCCAGTCGCCGTTGCGCGACCGCGCCCCCGGCGACATCGACTTCTACGTGGTGCGCGAAAACAACGAGGGCGAATATTCCGAGATCGGCGGCCGGCTCTATGCCGGAACCGAGCATGAGATGGCGATGCAGCAGACGGTGTTCACCCGCCGCGGCTGCGACCGGATCATGCGCTACGCGTTCGACCTCGCGCGCACGCGCAAACAGCACGTGACCTCGGCGACCAAGTCGAACGGCATCATCCACACGATGCCATATTGGGACGAGCGCTTTGCCGCGGTCGCGCGCGACTATCCCGAAATCAAGACCGACCAGTACCACATCGACATCCTGACCGCGCATTTCGTGCGCCATCCCGACTGGTTCGACGTGGTCGTCGGCTCGAACCTGTTCGGCGACATCCTGTCGGATCTAGGCCCGGCGGTGGTCGGGTCGATCGGCATCGCGCCCTCGGGCAACATCAACCCCGAGCGCGAATACCCCTCGATGTTCGAGCCGGTGCACGGCTCCGCCCCCGACATCGCCGGCCGCGGCGTCGCCAACCCGATCGGCCAGATCTGGTCGGGGGCGATGATGCTGGCGCATTTCGGCGAGACCGCGGCGGCCGCGGCCGTCGAGCGCGCGATCGCCGAGGTGCTGGCAGACGGCGGCATTCGCACCCCCGACCTCGGCGGCAATGCCGGCACCAAGGATCTGGGTGCGGCGATCACCGCCGCGACCCGCTGAACCCCATCCTCGCCCCAGCGTGATTCGCCGCCGAGCGGCGGTCATAGCCGATTGCGCGCAAGCGAAGCCCTCTAGGACCGCGAAAATCTGCGGCGTTGCGATCCGCATGCGTGTGGGGCGAATGCGAGCGCGTGCTCGTCCCCGGGGGACGCATCCGTTGCGTGATCGGGCACATCTTAACCCCGCGACGTACCGATGGCTGGTCCAGAGGCGGATTTCTTCGTAGTCAGAATTTGACATTCGGTACCGCCGTGTTTCCGTCATTCCCGCGAAAGCGGGAACCCAGGGCGGCGGGCACCGAACGCTTGCCCTGGCCCCCCGCTTTCGCGGGGGCGACGAAGAAGAGCAGGTACCATCCGTTCCGTCCTTCAGGAGCGGCGCGGCGGCCCCGACAGCAGCAGCAGGAAGAGGGCCGTGCCGAGCCCCCACAACCCGTTGACGATCGGGCCGACCAGCACACCGGGGAAGTGGAAGCCGAAGCCGGCCGGCAGGCCCTTCAGCGGCAATACGACAAACCACGCGACAAGCGTCGGGAAAACCGCCCCGAACACAATCGCACCGACCCAGTAGCCGCCCGGGCTGCGTGCCAGCGCACGCTCGACCAGCACAAAGACGATGCCCCAAACGCCGCCCCAAAAGGCGAGCGAGACGAACTGCGGCACGCGGAACGGCGGGACCGGGTGCGTGTTGTAGGGCAGGTTTGGCGTCAACCCGGCGAAATGCAGCAACAGCAGCCCGATCTGGTGGAACACCAGGGTCGCGGCGAAGCCCGCGACAAAACCGAACAGCAGCCTCGTCGCCGAGGTCGAAGAGCGCAGCGATAACGACTGGGCCATGAGACCTTCTCCTCTGCCGCCCTGGCGCCGGCGCAGCGGACGAACGAAGCGGCGGCCACCGCCGTGCTGTCCTCGCCGTATACGTCCTGAGCGACCGGTTCGGCAAGCGGCCAACCCGAGGTCAGGCGCGCAGAAACCTCGCGATTTCTTGCGTCAATTCCTGCGGCATCTGCTCGGGCAGGAAATGGCCCGTCGGCATGGCCTTGCCCTCTGCCTGAACCGCGCGCTCCTGCCACGCCTGCAAAACGTCGTACATGCGATGGAACGGCCCCCTTTCCGACCACAACACGAGCAGCGGACACTGAACCTTTTTGTCGAGGTCCGCCTTGTCGTGCGCGAGGTCGACCGAGGCCGCCGCGCGATAATCCTCGCAGATGGCGTGGATGGTGTCGGGCTGGCGAAACGTGCGCAGATATTCCTCGAACACGGCGGGGCTGATCCAGCCGGGCAACGGGTCCGTGAGCTTATTGCCGCCGAGCCACAGCAACGTGCACTTCAGAAAATATTCGGCGCTGTTCTGAACCATGGTTTCGGGAAACGGCGGCGGCTGAACCAGCAGAAACCAGTGATAAAAAATCGTCGCGAACTCCTGCGTGATCTGCCGATACAAGAGATACGTCGGCACAATATCGAGAATGACGAGCTTGGTCAGCGCCTCGGGGTGATCGAGAGCCAAACGATGCGCGGCGCGGCCGCCCCGGTCATGCCCGACGAGCGCGAACTTCTCAAATCCCAAATATCTCATCACTTCGACTTGGTCCTGCGCCATCGCCCGCTTTGAGTACGCGAAGTGATCGCCGCCGCCGGGTGGTTTGCTGCTGTCCCCATAACCGCGCAAGTCCGAGATCACAACAAAATAATCCTGCGCCAGCGCGGGCGCGACCTTGCGCCAGACAACATGCGTCTCGGGAATACCGTGCAGCAGCAGCAATGGCGAGCCGTCACGGTTGCCGCCGTAAACGGTGTTGATCGTGGCGCCTGATGTCCTGATCCGCTCGGTCTCGAATCCTTTGAAAAATTCGCTGCGCTGAGCGTTCGGCTCAACCATGACGGCCTCCGACCGAAAGGGGTCTCGGAAAAATCTGCTGCGCTGGCGCTCGCTCCCTTTGCCGGGGCCGCTCGATCTCGCATCGACGGGCGGTTTGCGGGCTTGCCGCCATGGGCCGCGCGGCGGGGGTCTACACCGGAAACCCGGCGTGCCGCGGCGACAGCCGAATGCCGGCGCGCGCCGCTTCCAGCATGTAATAGCGCGTCATCTGCACAATGTCGGTGCGCCAGTAGAGCTGCTGCTGCTCGCTTTCGAGAAAGTCGGGGGCGGCGAAGGCATAGCAATAGGTCTCGACATAGCGGCGCGCGAAGCCGCCGGCGACCGGCGCGTCGCGCCAGCCGAACTTCCAGCCGGCGTGCTCGGCGCCAATTCGCCAGCGTTCGAGGCGCACCGACAAGGTGCCGGCGTCGAGCGCGTCGAGCGCCGGCACGCGGTAGACGACGACCAGCCGGTGCACGTTGAGCTGCAGCTGCATCAACAGCTCGTCGCCAAAGGCATGGACCAGGTACGTCGCGTCGGAGGCGCCGCGGACATGGCGGATTTCGACCCGCGAGCGCGCCGCGCTTGCAAGGTCGGCCTGGGCCGGCTCGATGTCAAAGCTCGGCAGCTCGTATTCGACCGCGTGCAGCACCTGAGGCATCTGCCCCGTTAGAAACTCTTCGGTCCGCTTTTGCGCCTCTGCAATCGTCAGCATTCCCGCTCGACCCGACACCCGCGGCGCAAACGCCCGCGATGGTTCGCCGTTCCGGCCGCGCCCGGCATGCCGCCGGTGCGGCAGGCTGGCTGTATTGCGCGGGCTGTCAGTTGCCTCGACGTTGACGGCCGCGTTCTTGCGCGAGGTCGGCCTGCTGGTCGCCGATCGGTTCGCCGGCGACGGCGGACAATGTTCCGGAAGCTGGGCGGCGCTGGCGAGGTTGCGCTTGACCCGGATTGCCCGCTGTACGACACTTTTATTAAGTTAACCCGATTTGGAGCATTATCGGCGATGATTTTCTATCCGGAAGAGCGCATTGCCATATTCATCGACGGCGCTAACCTCTATTCCGCTGCACGCGGCCTCGCCTTCGACATTGATTACAAGCGCCTCCTCGACATGTTCAGCACCAAGGGGCGGCTGATCCGCGCATTTTATTATACGGCATTGGTCGAGGACCAAGAATACTCGCCGATCCGGCCGTTGGTCGACTGGCTCGACTATAACGGCTACGCGATGGTGACCAAGCCCACCAAGGAATTCACCGACGCGATGGGGCGGCGGCGGATCAAGGGCAACATGGACATCGAGCTGGCGATCGACATGCTGGAGATGGCGCAGTTTATCGACCACGCGATCCTGTTCTCGGGGGACGGCGACTTCCGCCGGCTGGTCGAGGCGGTGCAGCGCCGCGGTGTCCGGGTGTCGGTCGTGTCGACGATCCGCTCGTCGCCGCCAATGGTGTCGGACGACCTGCGCCGCCAGGCCGACAACTTTATCGAATTGCAGGACCTCGCGCCGAGCATCGCGCGCAACCATCACCCGCGCGAGGAGCTGCGGGCGCGCGTCGAGCCCGTCGACGAGGCGTGAGCGCCCCGCCGCCGGATACGGCTGGGTCATCCGCCGGGCCGCCGCCTTCGTTGGCGCAGCCGGAGATGGCGCAAGCTCAGATGGCGCAAGCTCAGATGGCGCAGCCGGGCCGCGACTGTCCGCTCTGTCCGCGCTTGGCGGCGTTTCGCGAGAGCCAACGGGCGGCGCACCCCGACTGGTTCAACGCCCCGGTCCCGCCGTTTGGCGAGGACGCGGCCGAACTGCTGATTGTCGGGCTGGCGCCGGGGCTGCGCGGCGCCAACCGCACCGGGCGGCCGTTCACCGGCGACTATGCCGGGACCCTGCTTTACGCGAGCCTACGCAAATTCGGCTTGGCCGAGGGCCACTACGACGCGCGGCCGGATGACGGGCTCGCCCTCGTTGCGGCGCGGATCACCAACGCGGTGCGTTGCGTGCCGCCGCAGAACAAGCCGGAGCCGCGCGAGATCGCCGCCTGCCGGCAATTTCTCGCGGCGGAGATCGCAGCACTGCCGCGCCTGCGGGCTTTTCTGGCGCTGGGCGCGATCGCCCATACCGCGGTGCTGTCGGCCCTCGGGCTGCGCCGCGGATTTTTCCCGTTTGCGCACGGTGCGGTGCATGCGCTGCCCGACGGCCGGCTGCTCGCCGACAGCTATCACTGCTCGCGCCTCAACACCAACACCGGCAGGCTGACCGCGGCCATGTTCGAGGCGGTGTTCGCGAACCTGCTCGCGCGTCTCGCGGCGGACGGCCATCGAGGGCTGCACCCGGCGCATGGCTCGGCCGCGAAACCATCGTGAGATTGCGATTGCGTCGCAAGCCGCCTTCCGCGATATTGCGACACGTTCGCATTCGCAAGGCGCGGGTAAGTCCGATGCGTCACGTGGTCCCGGTCGGTGTGCTGCTGGCCTTCCTATCCGTCGCCCCGGCGCGGGCGGACGTGCCGAGCTTTCCGATTGTCATGAAGTCGAACCAGTTTGTGCCGAGCGAGGTCCAGATCCCGGCCGGCGTCAAGGTCAAGCTGTTGGTTCGCAACGACAACCAGACCCCGTCGGAATTCGAGAGCAGCCAGTTTCATCGCGAGAAGATCGTCGGCCCCGGGCAGGAGATCACCGTGTTTGTCGGGCCGCTCGATGCCGGCAGCTATGAGTTTTTTGACGATTTTCATCCGCAGACGCGCGGCCACCTGATCGTCAAGTAACGGGGATCGCGATGCTGGCCACCGCAATCATCGTTTTTCGTGAAGTTCTCGAAGCAGCACTTGTCGTCGGCATCGTGCTGGCGGCAAGCCGCGGCGTGCCGCGGCGCGGCGTCTGGGTCGCCGGCGGGATTGTCGCCGGCGTGCTCGGCGCCTCGGTCGTCGCCGCATGCGCCGAGGCGATCGCCGACGCCGTCAACGGCATCGGCCAGGAGTTGTTCAACGCCGCGATCCTGTTTACCGCGGTGGCGATGCTCGGCTGGCACAACATCTGGATGAACCGCCATGGGCGCGAGCTGGCCTCGGCTGCGGCAAGCCTCGGCAAGGCGGTGGTGGGCGGCAGCCGGCCGCTCTACGCGCTTGGTCTCGTCGTCGGCATCGCGGTGCTGCGCGAAGGCTCGGAGGTCGTGCTGTTTCTGTACGGCATCGCGGTCGCCTCCGGGGTCGGCGCGCTGACGATGCTGGTCGGCGGCATTTTCGGGCTGGTCGGCGGGGTCGCGATCGGCTCGCTGATCTATTTCGGGCTGCTCGCGATCCCGTTGAAGCGGCTGTTTACGGTCACCAGCTGGCTGATCCTGCTGCTGGCCGCCGGCATGGCCTCTCAGGGCGCGGCCTTTCTGATGCAGGCGAACCTGTTGCCGTCGCTGGGCAACGACCTGTGGGATACCTCCTCGATCCTCGGCGAGCGCAGCATGCTCGGCACCTTGCTGCACGTGCTGATCGGGTATTCGGCGCAGCCGGCCGGCATCCAGGTGGTCTTTTACCTCGCGACGATCGTCGTCATCGGCGGTCTGATGCGGCTCCTCGCGCGCCAGCCCGCCTCCCCGTTGGCGCGGCCGGCCGCCGCCCGGTGAGCCGCGGCTGATCACCCTTTCGGCCTCGCCGGGCCGACATTTCCAAAGGATTTGCGATGCGCCGCCTCAGCGCCTTGAGCCTCGCGATCGGGGCGGCCTTTAGCATGGCCGCCGCGACCCCCGCCACCGCGGATTTCAAGGTCGAGATGCCCGACGCCGAAACCGGCGAGTTTGCGGTCGAGCCGATCGGCGACATCGGCCAGGACCCGCTGGCCGCTCACAGCGGCGAGCTGAGCCCGGTCACCGAGTTCGAGTATGGCGTCAACAGCTTCTGGCGCACCGAGATCGAGTTGGAGCAGGAACGCCCGCCTGGGCCGGGCCAGTCGATCCGCTTTAGCCAGGTCACCTGGGAAAACGTCCTGCAATTTACCGAGCGCGGCGAATATTGGATGGACAGCGGCTTCTTTTTTGAGCTCGGCAAGACGACGTTGGCCGACACGCCGAACGAGGTGACGTTCGGGCCGATTTTGCGCAAGGAATTCTTTCACACGATCAATACGGTCAACCTGTTCATGCAGCACGACGTCGGCACCGCCTACGCCTCCGGAAGACCGCAGTTTCTTTATGCGTGGGAGACGAGGATCGCGCTCGGCACGCCGATCGAGCCGGGGTTTCAGGCTTACGGCCAGCCAAGCGGCTTCCCCGGATACAATTCCGGCTGGCCCCAGGACAACCGCATAGGCCCGCAGCTGTTCGGCACCGTTCTGCATCTGGGCCCGGGCGACCTCAACTGGAACGGCGGCATCTTGTTCGGCATCCGCCCATGGGCGCCGCGCGAGACCTGGCGCTGGCAGGCCGAATACGAAGTTCACTTTTGAGGCTCGGGCCGCGCGGCCGGGATCGGCCGCGGTAGGGGAACCCGTGCGGTGGCAACCCGTGCGGTGGAAACCCGTCAGATGTCGCGGTCGCGCAGGATGCGGGCGCGGCTGCGCTGCCAGTCGCGCGCCTTCTCGGCCTCGCGCTTGTCGGCCTTGCGCTTGCCGCGGGCGAGCCCGAGCGCGATCTTGGCGCGCCCGCGCTCGTTGAAATAGATCGAGAGGGGCACGACGGTCACGCCTTCGCGCCGGATCGCGCCGAGCAGCCGGTTCATTTCCTTGCGGTGCAGCAGCAGTTTGCGCGGCCGGCGTGGCTCGTGGTTGAAGTGCGCCGAGCTCGCATATTCCGGGATGTTCGCGTTGACGAGGAACAGCTCGCCGCCGCTTTCGTCGGCATAGGCTTCGGCGATGCTGGCTTGGCCCTTGCGCAACACCTTGACCTCGGTGCCCTGCAGCACGAGGCCGGCTTCGAGCGTGTCCTCGATCAGGTAGTCGTGGCGGGCGCGGCGGTTCTGCGCGACATAGCGGTCCTCCGAGCGCATCGCCCCCGCCCCGTCCCAGCGCTCGGCCCGGCTCGGCTCGTCAGTTCAGCAAACCGGCGCCGCGCATCGCGCGGGCGACCCGCTCCTCGGTCTCGGACATGATCGCGCACAACGGCTGGCGGACCGCCGGCGCGGACTTGCCGAGCAGCGAGGCGGCGTATTTGACCGGCGCCGGGCTGGTCTCGGCGAACAGCGCGTCGTGCAGCGGGATCAGCCGCTCGTTGATCCGGCGCACCGTGTCGGCCTCGCCGCGCTGCCAGGCTTCGTGCATTTCGGCCAACAGCCGCGGCGCGACGTTGGCGGTGACCGAGATGCAGCCGTCGCCGCCTTGCGCGAGATAGGCGACGGCGGTCGCGTCCTCGCCCGACATCATCGCAAAGTCGGGGCCGATCTCGACCCGCAGGCGCAACGGCCGGGCGAGGTCGTTGGTCGCGTCCTTGACCCCGACGATGTTGGGCAATTTGGCAAGCCGCGCCATCGTCGCGTTGCTCATGTCGACCGACGAGCGCCCGGGGATGTTGTAAATCACGACCGGGATGTCGACGGCATCGTGAACCGCCTTGAAATGCTGGTACAGGCCCTCCTGCGTCGGCTTGTTGTAGTACGGGCAGACGACCAGCGCGGCGGTGGCCCCGGCTGCCTTGGCCATCCGCGTCAGCTCGATCGTGTGCGCAGTCGAATTCGAGCCGGTTCCGGCGACCACCGGCACCTTGCCGTTGGCGACTTCGGCGCACAGCGCGATGACCCGCTCCTGCTCTTCGTGGCTCAGGGTCGGCGCCTCGCCGGTGGTCCCGGTCGGCACCAGGCCGTGGGTGCCCTGCTCGACCTGCCAGGAGACGAAATCCTGAAACTTGGCCTCGTCGATGCCTCCGTTGCGGAAGGGCGTGATTAGCGCGACGAACGATCCCTTGAACATCGTTTCCTCCCGGGTGCGGCCTCGTGCGCACGATAGTCCCGCGCGGGTACGGCAGCAACCTTGCCGGCGCGCGGCGGCGTCCTCCCCAAAATGCTTAAGTTCAGAGACCCGCCGCAGCTACGCCGTGAACCCAGTTTGGATGACGCCTCGGCGCGTCGGATTTTTTTACAACGGTAATGACCTAATCAAGGGCGAGCCGCTACACTTGCTACCGATTTTTGTTAAAATAAATCCCTGTATTGTCCGAAATCTGCTGGTATCAATCTGAAGGCTTATACCTTTGCTTCCGGTGAGATCAACATCTTGTAAGGGAGGGGTGTGTGGGCTGCGGCGATGCCGAGCAGAGAACGGAAGGCGGCATGCCGGGTACGACGGCGGTTGAAGCGGAAGACGAACTCGTCGAGATA
>DATMLF010000028.1:0-21720 GCA_035570595.1 Allostellaceae bacterium | reverse complement strand
GCGGCTGGCGCCGAGGCGGCGATGGACGGCTGTTGCCTCGTCGTCGCTCTCGAAAGCCGCCGCGCCGACCTCTACGTCCAGCTTTTCGACGGGCACCGGAATTCGCTTTGCGAACCCGTCGCGGTGCTGCCCGAGGCGCTCGCGGCGCTCGCCGGGCGGGTGGCGGCCGGGCAGCCGTTGGCGCTCGCCGGCGATGCCGCGGGTCGCGCCATGGAGGCGCTCGCCGGCCGCCCCGGTGTCCGCATCCTCGCGGACCTGCCGCCGCCGGCGGTCGGCGTCGCTCGCACTGCGTTGCGGCGCTGGCGCAACGGCGAGCATGCCGGCCGGGCGACGCCGCTTTACCTGCGCGCGCCGGATGCGACCCCGGCCGCCGGCCGCGCGGCGCCGGCAACCGCGTGAGCCGGCGCCTCGACCCGGTCTGCGGCGAGGCGGCCGCTGCCCTCGCCGAACCCGTGTCGCGACTGCACGCCATCTGCTTTCCCGATGACCCGTGGGCGCCGCGCGCGATAGCCGAAATCATGGCGATTGCCGGGTTCTTCGGCTGCATTCTCTGGGAATGTGACGACGCCTCGGGATTGGCGCTGGCGCAAGGCCTGGGCGAGGAATGCGAGGTCCTGGCGCTTGGCGTCGTTCCCGCGCGCCGGCGGCGGGGGCTCGGGTCCGCCTTGCTTGCCGCGCTCGTCGACGAAGCCCGGCGCCGCGGCGCGCGCGCCCTCTTCCTCGAAGTCGCCGACGATAATACTGCGGCGCGGAGGCTCTATGCCGCCCGAGGCTTTGTACAAGTCGGCCGGCGCGCCAATTACTATCGTCGCGCCGCGGGCCTCGTCGATGCCCTTGTCCTGCGCCTCTTGCTCTCGACTTGAGTTCGCAATCGCCGGCCACCCGCCTACCGACCACAACCAATTGTTCGCCCATTCATACCCAGGATTGCAAGAAATCAGCTGACGAGCCGATTGCCGTGCCCTCATTTGTTACTTATATTCAGAGATCAGCCGCACCGTGGGACCCACGAAATGACCAACTCCGATCAAGGTGGCGATTTGCTGGCACTGACGACCGAAATCGTCGCCGCCCATGTTTCCAACAATACAGTTGCTGTCGGTGATTTGCCCCAGCTGATCAACCAAGTCTACCACTCGCTGGCTAATATCGGCAGTATCCCGGCGACGCCGGCTGAACGGCCGCAACCCGCCGTGCCGGTGAAAAAGTCGGTCCATTCCGACTTCATCGTCTGTCTCGAAGACGGCAAGAAGTTGAAAATGCTGAAGCGGCATTTGAAGACCGCGTACAACATGACCCCAGAGGCGTATCGCGAGCGCTGGGGATTGGGCGCCGACTATCCGATGGTGGCGCCCAACTACGCGCGCCAGCGCAGCCGGCTCGCCAAGGAAATCGGCCTCGGGACGCGGGCGCGGCGACCGCGCGCCTGACCGCGCGCCCTTGGCCGGCGGTCTCCGTGGCCGGCGGTGTTGCCCGAACCATTGTTCGGGGCATAGGCTCGCCCCGCGCGTTGCGCTATACTGCCGGTGCGCGCCGATGACGGAGACCGGATGATCTCTCGGTTGGAGCAGCTCTGCCTCGACAAAGGCCTCAAGATGACCGAGCAGCGCCGGGTCATCGCCCGCGTCCTGTCGGAGTCGGCCGATCACCCGGACGTGGAGCAGGTTTACCGGCGTGCCACCGCGATCGACCCGCACATCAGCATCGCCACCGTCTACCGAACCGTGCGGCTCTTCGAGGAAGCCAATATTCTCGCACGGCACGATTTTGGCGACGGCCGCTCGCGCTACGAGGAGATGCCGAGCGCGCACCACGACCACCTGATCGACCTGCAATCGGGCCGCGTGATCGAGTTTCACAACGAGGACATCGAAAAGCTGCAGGAGGCCGTTGCCGACAAGCTCGGCTACGATTTGGTCGGGCACCGCCTCGAATTGTATGCCGTCCCGCGCGGCAAGACCGGGCACCGCGAGGAATGACGGGGCACGAGCGGTCCGGCAGCACCTCGCCGCCCGGCTTGCTGCCGGGGCCGGCGCCAACCCTCGTCCGCCCGCGCGTCTGCGGTGGCGCGACGTGATCGACGCCGCCTGCGGCTCTTACAGCCCCGCCGTCCACCCGGCGGCGGGCGCGGCGCCCGGCCCTGTCGTCGACATTCGCTCGGGCCCGCTGCAGGTCCGGCTCGCCGCGGGCGAAGCCGACATCGACGCCGCCCAGGCGCTGCGCTACCGCGTCTTCTACGAGGCGCTCGGCGCGCGCGCCGCGGTCGACGCCGCCCGGCGGCGCCGCGACTTCGACCGCTTCGACGAGCGCTGCGATCACCTGCTGGTTCTCGACCACGCCCGTGGCGCCGGCCCCGACGCGATCGTCGGCACCTACCGGCTGATCCGGCGCGCGGCGGCGGCGCGGCTTGGCGGTTTTTATTCGGCGGGCGAATTCGACATCGCCCGGCTCGTCGCCCATCCGGGCGAAATTCTCGAGCTCGGGCGCTCTTGCGTCGACAGCGCCTACCGCCAGCGGCCGACAATGCAACTGTTGTGGAGCGGCATCGCCGCCTACGTCTTTTATTACGACATCGCGCTGATGTTCGGCTGCGCCAGCCTCGCCGGGACCGACCCCGGCCGCTTGGCCGAGCCGCTCTCGTATTTGCATCACTACCGGCTGGCGCCCCCGGCGTTGCGGGCCCAAGCCCTCGCGCACCGCTACGTCGAGATGAACCGGCTGCCGGCGGCGGCGCTCGACCCGGCGCGCGCGCTCGCCGGCTTGCCGCCGCTGATCAAGGGATATCTACGCCTCGGCGGGTTTGTCGGCGACGGCGCGGTGATCGACGCCGACTTCAACACCGTCGATGTCTGCATCGTGGTCAAGACCGACCTCGTGAGCGAGAAGTACTCCCGCCACTACGTGCGCCAGGCCAAGGACGCGAAGGGCAGCTGGGCGGCAGACGCATGAGCATGACGGCGACGGCATGGGTTCGCCGGCGCTGAGGATCGCGCGCCTCGCGCTTTATCTCGCGTGGACCCTGAGCCTGATGCCGGTGCAGGGCCTGGGGCTCGCGCTCGACCGGCCGTGGTCGCGCCGCTTGCCGGCCTTCTACCACCGCTGGTGCTGCCGGATCCTCGGCTTTCATGTGCGCCCGGTCGGCGAGCCGACGGCGCTGCGCCCGGCGCTCTTCGCCTCGAACCACGTCTCCTACACCGACATCAGCGTGCTGGGCTCGCTGATTGTCGGCTCGTTTGTCGCCAAGGCCGAGGTCGCGCGCTGGCCGCTCTTTGGCTGGCTCGCCAAGTTGCAGCGCACGGTCTTTGTCGACCGCCGGGTGCGCAGCACCGCGTTCCAGCGCGACGCGCTGACGGCACGGCTTGCCGCGGGCGACGCGCTGATCCTGTTTCCCGAGGGGACGAGCGGCGACGGCAACCGCGTGCTGCCGTTCAAGAGCGCGCTCTTCAGCGCGGCGGAGCAGTCGCCGCAAACCGCGCCGATTGCGGTTCAGCCGGTCTCGATCGCCTACACCCGGCTCGACGGCATCCCGCTCGGCCGCCTGCTGCGCCCCTATTTCGCGTGGTGCGGCACCGCCGAGCTCGCGCCCCATTTGTGGAGCATGATCGGGCTTGGCACGGTCGAGGTGGTCGTCGAGTTTCACCCGCCGACGTTTTTCGCCGACTGCGGCTCGCGCAAGGCGCTCTCCCGCTATTGTCACGCCCGCGTCGCCGGCGGCATGGCCGCGGCCTTGGCCGGGCGGCCGCAACCGGTGCCGGAGCCGCCGGCACCCGCGGCGACCGCCGCCGCGGCGGACTAGAACAGGGATGCGGCCGCGTTGACCGAGGCTGTGTCGACTTCAACCGAGCCGGCAGGAAAGGCGGGGAATGTGACCAGGCGCGTCTTTATCGCGACCCATGGCTGTCAGATGAACGTTTACGATTCGACGCGCATGGCCGAATTGCTGGCGCCACTCGGCTATGGCCGCGCGGAGGCCCCCGAGGACGCCGACCTCGTCATCCTCAATACCTGCCACATCCGCGAAAAGGCGGCCGAAAAGGTGTTTTCCGAGCTCGGCCGGATCCGCGCATTGCAGACGCGCCGGGCGCGGCGCGGCGCGGGCCATATGCTGATCGCCGTCGCCGGCTGCGTCGCCCAGGCCGAGGGCGCCGAAATTCGCCGCCGCGCACCTTACGTCGACCTCGTTTTCGGCCCGCAGGCCTATCATCGCCTGCCCGAGATGGTGGCGCTCGCGGAGCGCGCCGGCGGCGCCGGGGTCGTCGACACGAGCTTCCCCGAGGAGCCCAAATTCGATCGGCTGTCGCGGTTGCGGCCGGGGCAGGGTGTCGCCGCCTTTCTGACGGTTCAGGAGGGCTGCGACAAATTCTGCACCTTCTGCGTCGTCCCCTACACCCGTGGCGCCGAATATTCGCGGCCGGTCGCGCAGATCCTCGACGAGGCGCGCCAGCTTGTCGCCGGCGGCGCCCGCGAGCTCACATTGCTCGGCCAGAACGTCAACGCCTACCACGGCGTCGCGCCCGACGGGGATGAGTGGGGTCTGGGCGAGCTGATCCGCGCGCTTGCCGAGCTGCCCGGGCTCGACCGCATCCGCTACACGACCTCGCACCCGCGCGACCTCGACGAAGCACTCGTCGCGGCCCATCGCGAGGTGCCGCAGCTGATGCCGTTTCTCCATTTGCCGGTGCAAAGCGGCTCCGACCGCGTGCTCGCCGCGATGAACCGGCGCCACACCGCCGCCGACTACCGGCGCGCCGTCGCGTCTCTGCGCGAGGCCCGCCCCGACCTCGCATTGTCGACCGACCTGATCGTCGGCTTCCCCGGCGAGAGCGACGCCGACTTCGCGGCGACCCTCGACCTTGTCGCCGAGGTCGGCTTTGCCCAGGCCTTCTCGTTCAGATATTCGCGGCGGCCCGGCACGCCGGCGGCCGCGGCGGCGGACCAGGTGCCCGAGCCAGTCAAGGTCGAGCGCCTTGCCGTGCTGCAGGAATTGCTGGCGCGCCAGCAGCGCGCGTTCAACGCGGCCTGTGTCGGGCGGGTGCTGCCGGTGCTGCTCGAAAAGCCCGGCCGGCACCCCGGGCAGCTCGTCGGCCGCAGCCCCTATCTGCAAAGCGTCCATCTTGCCGCCGCAAGCGCGAGCGTCGGCGACATCGTCCCGGTGGCGATCGCCGCCGCCGGCCAGAACAGCCTCTCGGGGACGCTGGCGCCATGACGGCGCTCGGCGCCGACACCGTCGTGCCGGAGCGCGCCGCCGCGCCGGCCCAGCTCGAGTTCGACGACAACCTGCTGCTGCCGGCGCTCTATGGCGAGCGCGACCAGCATCTCGACCGGGTCGAGCGCCAGCTCGGCGTGTCGGTCGTCACCCGTGGCAACCGGCTGGCGATCTCGGGCCCGCCCTCGGCGATCGAGACCGCGCGGCTGGCGATCTCGCGGCTCTACGACCGGCTGAAGCGCGGCCAGGACATCGACCTGCCGGTCGTCGAGGCGGCGATCCGCCTCGCCGAAGCCGAAATCGCCGACAAGAGCCTCAGCCTATGGCAGGAGGAGGCGGCGTTTCGCACCCGCAAGCGCCGCATCGCCGCACGCACGCCGGGCCAGGCCGCCTACATCAAGGCGTTGCGCGAGAACGAGCTGGTATTCGGCCTCGGCCCCGCCGGCACCGGCAAGACCTATCTCGCGGTCGCCGCGGCGGTCGACCTGCTGATGACCGGGCAGGTCGAGCGCATCATCCTGTCGCGGCCCGCGGTCGAGGCCGGCGAGCGCCTCGGTTTTCTGCCGGGCGACTTGCGCGACAAGGTCGACCCCTATCTGCGGCCGTTGTTCGACGCGCTGAACGACATGTTGCCCGCCGACCAGCTGGCGCGCCGTCTCGCCAGCGGCGAGATTGAGGTGGCGCCGATCGCGTTCATGCGCGGCCGCACTCTCGCGCGCGCCTTTGTCATCCTCGACGAAGCGCAGAACACGACGCCGATGCAGATGAAGATGTTCCTGACCCGGCTCGGCGAAGGCTCGCGGATGGTGGTGACCGGCGACCCGAGCCAGGTCGACCTGCCGCCGGGCGCGCGCTCCGGCCTCGCCGAGGCGCTCGAAACCCTGGCCGGCGTCGAGGGCATCGCCGTCGTGCGCTTTTCCGACCGCGACGTGGTTCGCCACGAGTTTGTCGCGCGGATCGTGCGCGCTTACGAGGCCCGCGAGCGTGCCCTGCGCGCCGCTAAACCGTGAGCGGCCCCGACCCCGAAATCGCGGTCGACATCGTCAGCGGCGCGTGGGAATCGGCCTGCACCGACGCCGCGAGCCTGGCCCGCGCCGCCGCCCGGAGCACGCTCGCGCGCAGCAGCACGGCCGCCGGGCTGGCGCCCGGGGCGCGCATCGAGCTCTCGGTGGTCCTGACCTCCGACACCGAGCAGCGCCGGCTCAACCGAGACTGGCGCGGGGTCGACCGTTCGACCAATGTCCTCGCCTTCCCGGCCTGGGAGGCCGCTGCGCCGGCGCCGCCCGACGCCCCGGTGCTGCTGGGCGATGTCGTTCTGGCCTGCGAGACGGTGCTGCGCGAGGCCGCCGAGCAGCACAAAACCCCGGCCGACCATCTTTCGCATCTGATCGTGCATGGCGTGCTGCACCTGCTCGGCTATGATCACGGCACCGATGCCGAGGCGGCGGCGATGGAACGGCGGGAAATCTCGATCCTGGCGAGCCTTGGGGTGGCGGATCCCTACCGCCGCATTATGTGAGCGTCAAAGGCCTGACCGAATCCTTGATGACAGACTCCGAGCCGCCCGAACCTAGCGGCCAGCCCGACCGGGACCGGGCGTTTACGCCGTTGCGCAGCCTGTTGCGGCGGATCCGCCGCCAGCGCTCAGGCGAGAGCCTGCGCGAAACCATCGACGAGATGATCGAGGAGGCGCCGCCCGGCGGTTCCGACCCGCTCGGCGCGCACGAGCGGGTGCTGATCGGAAACATCCTGAAGGGTCACGACTCCACCGCCGCCGACGTCATGGTCCCACGCGTCGACATCGTGGCGCTCGACGCCGAAACGCCGTTTCCCGACGTCGTCAAATGCATGATCGAGCAAGGCCACTCGCGCGTGCCGGTGTACCGCGAGACGCTCGACGACGTGATCGGCTTTGTCCATGTCAAGGACATCCTGCCGCCGGTCGCCGAGCGGCGCGAAGCGCAGCTGGCACCGTTGCTGCGCAAGCTCCTGTTCGTGGCCCCGTCCTTGCCGATCCTCGACCTCTTGGTGCAGATGCGCCAGGCGCGCACCCACATCGCGATGGTCGTCGACGAATTCGGCGGCATCGACGGCCTCGTGACGATCGAAGACCTGATCGAGGAAATCGTCGGCGAAATCGAGGACGAGCACGACGAGGCCGACGCGCCGAGCCTGGTCGAGCGCGCCGACGGCACGGTTCTCGCCGACGCCCGCGCCCCGATCGAATTGCTCGAGCGGCGCCTCGGCATCCGCTTGCGCCCGGTCGGCGATCAGGAGGAGGTCGACACCTTGGGCGGCCTCGTCTCGACGCTCGCCGGCCGCGTGCCAAAACGCGGCGAGGTCATCGCCCACCCAAGCGGCATCGAATTCGAGGTTGTGGAGGCCGATCCGCGCCGCATCAAGCGGCTGCGCGTGCGCCGGCTGCCGGCCGCGGGCGGGAGCGCGGACGCCGGCCGTGCCTGAGACCGTCCTCTACCGCGTCCAGCCCGGCTCGCGGGTCGACACGCCGCTGTGCCGGCTCGCCCAGGATGTCGCGGCGTTGACCGGCTGGCGGCGCTACGGGCTCGCCTTCCTGCTCGGCGTCGCCGCCGCCGCGACGATGCCGCCGCTCGACCTGACGCCGCTGCTGGCCGTGGCCTTTCCCGGCCTGTTGTGGCTCGACGACGGCAGCGCCGGTCCCGGCGCCTCGTTTCGCCTCGGCTGGGTGTTCGGGTTCGGGTTTTTTCTCGCCGGGCTTTATTGGATCGCCGCGGCGATGTTTGTCGACATCGGCCGGTTCTGGTGGCTGGTGCCGTTCACCGCCGGCGGGCTGCCGGCGGGGTTTGCGGTCTATGTCGGCCTCGCGCTCTTCGCGACGAGCCTCGTTGTCCGCTGGTGGCACCTGCCGCCGCCGGCGCGGATGTTTGCCTTTGCCGTCGCCTGGAGCATCGCCGAATGGGCCCGCGGCCATGCCTTTACCGGCCTTCCCTGGAACCTGGTCGGCTACGCCTGGTCGGGCGGGTTCCCGGGTGCGGTCGCGGTCTTGCAGAGCGTGGCGCTCGTCGGCATCTACGGGCTCAGCTTTGTAAGCGTGCTCGCGGTCTCGCTGCTCGCGCTCCTCGGCAGCCCGCGGCAGGGGCCGATGCGGGCGGCGCGGCGCTGGGCGCCGGCGATCACGGCGGGCGTCTTGATCCTGGTGCCGGCATTCGGCGGCGCGATCCGGCTCGCCATCATGCCGAGCGTACTCACCGGGACCCGGCTGCGCCTTGTCCAGCCGTCGATCCCGCAAACCCTGAAATGGGACCCCGCGGCGGCGCGCGACAATTTCCGGCGGCTCCTCGACCTTAGCGCCGCGCCGGCGCGCGAGCCGCTGGCGGCGATCCTGTGGCCCGAGGCGGCGACCCCGTTTGTGCTCGGCCGCGACCCTGCGGCGCGGCGGGCGATCGCCGCCGTCGTGCCCAAGGGCGGCTACCTGGTCACCGGCACGTTGCGCGCGAACCCGCCGCCCGCCCCGGTCGAGCAGATCTGGAACAGCATCGAGGCGCTCGACGACCGCGGCGACATTGTCGCCCATTACGACAAGACGCATCTCGTGCCGTTTGGCGAATACGTGCCGTTCCGCAACCTGCTGCCGGTCACCAAGGTCACCGCCGGCACGATCGATTTCTCCGCCGGCGGCGGCCCGCAAACCATAAACCTACCCGGCTTGCCGGCGTTCGCCCCGTTGATCTGCTACGAGGCGATTTTCCCGGGTGCCATCGTCGATGAGGCAGACCGCCCGGCGTGGATGCTGAACGTAACCAACGACGCCTGGTACGGCCGCACCTCCGGGCCCTACCAGCACTTTGCGATCGCCCGCACCCGCGCGGTCGAGGAGGGGCTGCCGCTCGTCAGGGTCGCCAACAACGGCATCAGCGCGGTCGTCGACCCGCTCGGCCGAGTTCTCGAACGCACCGACCTCGACGCGGTCGGCTATGTCGACGCCATGTTGCCGAGCCCGGTCGGGCGCACGCCCTACGCGCGGACCGGCGATTGGATGCTGCTCGTCCTGCTGGTGCTCGGCGCGCTGCCCGCGGCGCTCAAGCTGCGCTGAGCCGCAGCTACGCCTCAGGGTTGCATCGGGTTATCAAAGGTTGAAGCTTCGGCTTGACCCGCGCCGCGGCGCTATTCTAAATTTCCAACGAATTGTTTTGAGAAAGCGACTGATCCCCGATGGCGATGCAGCAACAGACCCGCCGGCCGGGCCGCCAAAAGGGCGACAAGCCGAACCCGATCGACATCCATGTCGGCTCGCGGGTCCGGCTGCGGCGCAATATGCTTGGCCTCAGCCAGGAGAAGCTCGGCGAAGCGATCGGGTTGACCTTCCAGCAGGTCCAGAAGTACGAGCGCGGCGCCAACCGGATCGGGGCCAGCCGGCTGCACGACCTCAGCCGCGTGCTCGACGTCCCGGTGTCGTTCTTTTTTGACGACATGGACCCGGTGCGCGCGCCGGCGATCCCGGCCGGGTTTGCCGAGCCGCCGGCGGAGGCGTTTGATTCCGACCCATTGCGCAAGCGCGAGACGATCGAGCTCGTCAGCGCCTACTACCGCATCGAGGACCCGAGCGTGCGCCGCCGCCTGTTCGAGCTCGCCAAGGCGCTCGCCGCCGGCAACGAACGCGCCACCGAAAAATAGCGCCGCCGCGGCACGACCCCGGCCGCGCGCCGGCGTCCGCAACCCTCCGGCAAGCAAAGGGGGCTTGACGCTCGTCCGGCGAGGCTGCATCAACCACCACGGCTGCGTCGCCGCCGCGTTGCTTCAGGAAGGGCAAGCCCTTGGCTAAACGTGATTTTGTCTTTACCAGCGAGTCGGTGTCGGAAGGCCACCCGGACAAGATCTGCGACCGCATCTCCGACGCGATCGTCGACACCTACCTCGCCGCCGAGCCGGAAGCGCGCTGCGGCGTCGAGACTTTGGTCACGACCAATCGCGTCGTCCTCGCCGGCGAGGTGCGCGGGCCCGCGGCGATCAGCGGCGAGCAGCTGGTCGAGGTGGCGCGCCAGGCGATCCGCGATATCGGCTACGAGCAGGACAACTTTCACTGGCAGCGCGCCGAGGTCAAATGCCACATCCACGGCCAGTCGGCCAACATCGCCCAGGGCGTCGACGCGTCCGGCAACAAGGACGAGGGGGCCGGCGACCAGGGGATGATGTTCGGCTACGCCTGCAACGAAACGCCGGCCCTGATGCCGGCGCCGATCTTTTATGCCCACGCGATGTTGCACGCGCTGTCGCAGGCGCGGCATGCCGGGCGCACCCCGTTGCTCGGCCCTGACGCGAAAAGCCAGGTCACGTTGCAGTATGAGGCCGGGAAGCCCGTACGCGCCGCCAAGGTCGTCGTCTCGATCCAGCATTCCGAGCGGGTCGACCAGGACGAGGTGCGCGAGCTGGTTCGCCCCTATGTGACCGCGACCTTGCCCGCGGGCTGGATGTGCGACGAGCAGAATTTTTTGGTCAACCCGACCGGCCTCTTCGTGATCGGCGGGCCCGACGGCGACGCCGGCGTGACCGGGCGCAAGATCATCGTCGACACCTACGGCGGTGCCGCGCCCCACGGCGGCGGCGCGTTTTCGGGCAAGGACCCGACCAAGGTCGACCGGTCGGCCGCCTACGCCGCCCGCTACCTCGCCAAGAACGTCGTCGGCGCCGGGCTTGCCGAGCGCTGCACGATCCAGGTCGCCTATGCGATCGGCGTCGCGAAGCCGTTGTCGTTCTACGTCGACACCGAGGGTGCCGTCGACGAGCACCAGCTCGGCCGTGTGCTGCAGGAGCTGATGGACCTGTCGCCGCGCGGCATCCGCACCCATCTCGGCCTCAACCGGCCGATCTACACCCGCACCTCCGCCTATGGACATTTCGGCCGCACCCCCGAGCCCGACGGCGGCTTCTCGTGGGAAAGACTCGACCTCGTCGATGAGTTGCGGCGCGCGTTCTGACCCGTTGACGGGTGCCGCGCCGCCCTATCCGAGCCGGCTTTACGGGCGCAAGCGCGGCCGGCCGCTGCGCGCGGCGCAGCAAGACCTCCTCGACGAATTGCTGCCGCGTCTCGCGATCGCGCTGCCGGCGTCGGGGCAACTCGATCCCGCGCCGCTGTTTGCGGCGCCGCCGCGGGCGGTTTGGCTCGAAATCGGCTTTGGCGCCGGCGAGCACCTGGCGGCGCAGGCCGAGGCATGCCCCGATGTCGGCTTTCTCGGCTGCGAGGTGTTCGAGAACGGGGTCGCCCGGCTGCTCGCCGAGATCGCGCGCCGCCGGCTCGGCAACATCCGCCTCTTCGCCGACGACGCCCGCCTGCTGGTCGCCGCGTTGCCGCCGGGGTCGATCGGCTGCGTCTTTATCCTGTTTCCCGACCCCTGGCCAAAGGCGCGCCATCACAAGCGGCGCATCGTCTCGCAAGACACGCTCGACGGGTTGGCGCATATCATGGCCGACGGCGCCGAGCTGCGTCTCGCCTCCGACGACAGCGGCTATTTTTCGTGGATGCTGGAGCGGGTCGCCGGTCATCCGGCCTTCGAATGGCTGGCCCGCCGGCCCGCCGACTGGCGCGAGCGCCCGCCGGGCCAGCCCGCCACCCGCTACGAGCAAAAGGCCCGTGCTGCCGGGCGTGTGCCGTTGTTTTTGCGCGCCCGCCGCCGGCCCCGGTCGGGGCCGGCCGTCTGACGCCCCATTCGCGCGGCTATTGCGGCGCGGTCGTCGTCGTCGAGCGGGTCGTCGTCGTGCCCGCGCCGAACGGGTCGGTCGTCGTTTTGGTGTGGGTTTGCGTGCTGCCCTCGATGCCTTCCTTGTAGGTGTTCTTTTCGGTCACCGGGTTGCCGTTGACATCGACGCCTTGTCTCGTCGTCGAGGCGCGGTAGCCGCCGTCGGGCCCGGGCGCGACCGTGGTCGTCGTCGACGTGCCCGGGGATATGCCAGGGGCGACCGCCACCGGCGGCGGGCCGACCGGCACCGGCGGCGGGGGCGCCGGCGGATAGGCCTGCGCGAACGCGGCGCCCGACATCAGGACGATCGCCGCCGCACCGGCGAGTAAGCGCGTGGTCATGTGCGTCTGTCCTCGTTGTTGACCATGCGCGTAAACCGCTGGCGGTTTGCGTCGGTTCCCACCGGCGCGTTTCGGGCAGCGCGGGCCGCGGCCGGGCCGCCGTCCGCGGCCCCCGCCGGGATGGCCCGCTCGCCAGCCCCTTGCCAGCCGGCTTAGTTGCCGGCTTAGTTGATCCCGGCGAGCTCCTCGATCTTGAGCCCGGAGCGCACTTGGCCGACCAGCTCCTCGGGGTCGTAGACGATCCCGACCGGGTTTTTGTCGTCGGCCCGGCGGCTGCGCATATAGGCCTGGCCCTCGGCTGCGGTCGCGAAATTGTCGACCAACAGCTCGACCTGGTTGCGGTCGGGGTCGTGATAGTACATCGAGGTCGTGACCCCGTGGTTGACGCAGCGGTGCGGGCTGATGCCGATCGCCTTTAGCCGCTGGTGGTTGTCGATCAGCTCGTCGAGGCCGCCAAACGTGAAGGCGACATGGTGCAACCCCGCCTCCTTGCCGGCTTTCGGCCCGTCCGGCTCGCGCTCCGCCAGCGGCCCCGGGTCGAGAAACGCGACCCGGTGATGCTCGTCGTCATAGCTGATGAACGAGATGCGCTCGGCCTCGTAAAGCACCTCGGCGCCGAGCACCGTGCAGTACCAGTCGATCATTTCGGGGCGGCGATTGGTCTGCAACACGATATGCGACAGCTTCTTTGGTGACGCCATGATCTCCTCCCTGGCAGGGCGCTGAACTTCGCGTGGATCGGTGCACGAGAGGCGCCGCGAAGTCAACCGCGAGGTCGCGCTCGCTGGCCGTGGAGCGAACGATGTCGCGACGGTCGGTTGCCGTCGTGCGCCGCGCGACGGGTGGTGGATCGATTCGACGGCCAGCGCGTTCATGCCCGCGAGGTTTGGTGTCGGCGGTTGCGCGCCGATCCGCGAGGGGGCCGGTGATGAGGTCTGGACCCGGAGGCCGTGCGGCCGCGACCGGCGGTCTGCACGCGGCGACCCGGCGCCGCCGCGGCACGGCGTGCGGCGGGTCGGGGCGTGCCCGGGCAGTGCAGGCGGGGCTGGACATGACCGGGGTCCCCATGTGTCCTACATGACTCAAATGTTCGCAAGGAGCGCCTTCCGCACGCGATGACCACCCTGCTCGATCAACCTCCCGGAGAGATGGCGCGACGGGTCCGGGAAACCGACTGGTCTACGACGCTGCTTGGCGAGCGCGAGCGCTGGTCGCAAAGCCTTGAGCTCGCGGTCGCGATGATCCTCGCCGCGGGTTTCCCGATGGCGATCCGCTGGGGCGCCGAATTGGTCATGATCTACAACGACGCCTACCGGTCGATCCTCGGCGACAAGCACCCCGCCGCCTTCGCCCGGCCAACGCGCGAGGTGTGGCCGGAGATCTACCCCGAGCTCGGGCCGCTCACCGAGGCGATCCTGCGCGGCGAACGCGACGCCTTTTTCGCCGCCGACCATCCATGGGCGGTGCGCCGCCGCGCCGCCGCGGTCGAGGACGCCCGGTTCACGATCAGCTACAGCCCGATCCCCGACGCCACCGCGCCGGGCGGCGTCGGCGGCGTCCTCGCCACCTGCATCGAGACGACCGAGCGCGTCCGCAAGGAAGAGGCGCTGCGGGTGCTGAACGACCGGCTCGAAGCCGAGATCGCCGAGCGCGTCCGCGAGCGCGACCGCATCTGGCAGGTGTCGGAGGACCTGCTCGGGGTGTCCAACTTCGACGGCTACTTCACCCGCGTCAATCCGGCGTGGACGAGGCTGCTCGGGTGGAGCGAGGACGAGATCCGGCGGATGCACGTCAGCGAGCTGCGCCACTCCGACGACGCGGCGCATTCGACGGCCGGCCGCCGCCGCCTCGCCGAGGGCGTTCCGACGGTTCGCATGGAGAACCGCTTTCGCCACAAGGACGGCTCGTGGCGCTGGATTTACTGGACGTTGGCGGTCGAGAACGGCCTGATCTATGTCAGCGGCCGCCATGTCACGACCGACAAGTTGGCGCTCGAGGCGCTGCGCGAGAGCGAGCGGCAGTTTCGCCTGTTCGTCGGCGGGGTCACCGATTATGCCCTGATCCGGCTCGACGCGCAGGGCATCGTGGCGGGGTGGAACGCCGGCGCGCAGCGGATCAAGGGGTATACCGAACGCGAAATCGTCGGCCGGCATTTTTCCTGTTTCTACACCGAGCAGGATCGCGCCGCGGGGGTGCCGCAACGCGCGCTCGCGACCGCGGCGACATCGGGGACCTTCACCGCCGAGGGCTGGCGGGTGCGCAAGGACGGCTCGCTGCTCTTCGCGAGCGTCGTGATCGACGCGATCCGCGACGAGGAAGGAGAGCTGATCGGGTTCGCCAAAATCACTCGCGACATCACCGAGCGGCGCGAGGCTGAGGCGAAGTTGCGGCGCGCCCAGGAACAGCTCGCCCAGTCCCAGACGATGGAGGCGCTGGGCCAGTTGACCGGCGGCATCGCGCACGACTTCAACAACATGATCATGGTGATGAGCGGCAACGCCCAGCTGCTCAGAGGACGGGTCACCGATCCCCGGAACCGGCGCGCGATCGACGCGATCGAATCCGCCGCGGCGCGCGGCGAGACCCTGACGCGTCAGCTGCTGGCGTTTTCCCGACGCCAGTCGTTGAACCCGACCGTGATCAGCTTGCGCCAACGCCTCGCCTCGTTCCGCGACCTGCTGGCAAGCTCGGCGCGCGGCGACATCGAGCTGGTGTTTGATGTCGCGGCCGAAATCTGGCCGGTGGCGGTGGATGTCCACGAGCTCGAGCTCGCCCTCATCAACCTCGTCGTCAACGCCCGCGACGCGATGCCGGACGGCGGCGTGATCACGGTCAGCGCCAAAAACCGGCGCCTCGAAAAGGACGACACGCCCGAGGGGTTGTGCGGGGAGTTTGTCGCGTTGACGGTGGCCGACACCGGCTGCGGCATCGCCACCGACATCCTCCCGAAGGTGTTCGAGCCGTTCTTCACGACAAAACAGCTCGACAAGGGAACCGGGCTGGGCCTGTCGCAGGTCTACGGCTTGGCGCGCCAGTCGGGCGGGACCGCGAAGATCGCCAGCCGGGTCGGCGACGGCGCCGCGGTGACGATCTACCTGCCGCGCAGCCGGCGCGCGCTGAGTGCGCAGCCGCTCGCCGGCGCGAACCCGCCGCACGGCGGCGAAACCGTCCTCGTCGTCGAGGACAACCCCGAGGTCCAGGAAGTCGCCGGGCTGTTGCTCGACCAGCTCGGGTACCGCGTGCTGCACGTCGCGTCGGCCGCGGCGGCACTCGACCTGCTCGCCGCGGGCGAGACGGTCGACCTCGTGTTCACCGACGTCGTGATGCCCGGCGAGCTCGACGGGGTGCTTCTGGCGCGGCGCGTCCGCGAGGAATATCCGAAGGTCGGCGTGCTGTTGACCAGCGGCTACGCCAAGGCGTGGCACACCCTCGAACGCGGGCTGCCGATCGTGCGCAAGCCCTACCAGCTGCAAACCCTGGCGCGCGCCGTCCGCGACGCCCTCGACCGCCGCCCGCATCTCGAATGAGCCGCGCGCCGACGCCGCGCCAAATCTCGCCGGCTCGACGCCGCGCCAAACCTCGCCGGCTCGACGCCGCCCTGGTGGATCCATTCTGACGTTTAGCACCCATCCTCTTATCTCTTCGTCATTCCCGCGAAGATCTCTTCGTCATTCCCGCGAAAGCGGGAACCCAGAGCGGCGGGTACCGAGCGCTTGCCCCCTGTTCTGGCCATAGCATCTCTGGACCCCCCGCCTGCGCGGGGGCGGCGGATAGGGACGACCGGAGTCGTTTGTTAGGTTCGCACCACTGGCTGCGCCGCCGCGGTCACTTTTTCGCGGCGCAAAAGGCTTCCGGCGTCACCGCCCCTTCGACGGTGACCTGGGCGTTCTTTTTGACCACGAACTCGGTCACGCCGACATGCGTCGCCGACGACGGCCGCCAGTCATAGGTCCGGCCGGTCCCGGTAAACGGAAAACCCTTGTACGGGTAGTCTCCGCGACGCACCGGGTAATTCTCGGGAAAGCCGATCTGGTACGAGTCCCACATCTGCACCGCGACGAGGCGCAGCTGGTCATAGGCTTGGCGCAGCGCGACATAATCCTTGCGCAGGTCGTCGGGCGCCAGGCCGGACACCGCGTCCGCCGCGGGAAGGACCGGCTCCCTCGGCGGCTCCATCGGGCAGGACCGGGCCGCCGGGCTGGCCTCACTGAGGCACGGGCGAACGATGTCGGCGGTTTTCACGGTCAGCTGGTAGACGAGGCGCGGGTCGGAGGTCGGCGGCAGCCCGAGGATCTGCTGCAATCCGCGCGTCGGCTCGGCAAGCCCGACGCAGGCAGCCTTCAGCTCCGCCGGCAGCGAAACCCACAGCTCGCCCGCGAGCGGGCTTTGCGGCGGGTGCGTCTTGAACGCGGTGACCGTCACGTCCGGCCTCTCGAGGTCGATCGTCGCGAGCGGCGCCTCGTGCTTCTCGTATTCCGGGGTCTTGACCGCGGCCGCCCTGACCGCCGCCTCGTAGCCGGCGAAGGGTGCCAAGTCCAGCCGGTAGGCGAGCCACGACAGCGGGCCCGTCCACACCCGATAAAGCGGTACTAGCACGACAAAGCCGATGGCGAGGACGACGAGCGGCCAGTTGACCTTGCGCGCCCCCGCCGCGAGCCTGTGCCCAAAGCTCGATCGCACCGACGCCCTCCGCTAGCGCGAATTTAACGCCCGGTCCGCCCTTCCAACGGCATTAGAGCAGGCCTCGACCGAGTCGACGCACCCGGCGCGCATCACCCCCATCAAAACCCTCCCCATCCAGGGGGAGGGCCTCGATTAGCACTCGATTTGCACACCCGCCCCCTCGATGGGGGCGGGCCGGGGTGGGGGTGATGCATGCCCGGTTAGTCAATTCAGTCGAAAGCCGCCTTAGCTCAAGCTCAGCGATTTGATCAGGTCGACATTGGTCAGCCAGCCAAGCATAGATTGGCTGGCGTTGCCGGTCGCGGTGACGATGATGTCCTGCGCGCCGGGCACGCCGTCAAGCGCCGCTTTCCCGTCCATCAACGTCGCGCTCGCCGGCACAAAGACCACCAGCTTGGAAATCTGCCGCAGGCTGTCCGGGTCGGTCAGCAGGTTTAGCAATGTCTGCGGCGCGGTTGTCCCGGTGCCGGTCTTCTGCAAAAACGCGTTGAGCGTGCTCTGGTGCATCACATAGCGGAACACGCCGGTGTCGTGGAAGATCAGCCGGGTGACCGGGGCCGCGGCATCCGACCGGAATTTCTGCTGCAGCTCCGACAACGGGATGCTCTCCGGATTTCGCGCGTGCAGGTCGACCGCCTCGCGGATCGAGCCGAACGGGATCATCTTTTCCGAGATCGACCCGCCCGGGGCGGACGGTCCCGTCGCCGTCTGGGCGATGACCCGGTCGAGGCTGTTGCTGGTGCGCTCGTTGCTGCGCGCCGAAAAATAAAAGGCGAGGACGGTGCCGACCCATGCCGCGAGCACCGGCAGGATCGTGTTGAAGGTCTTTTCGGCGACCCCGCTCGCGACGTTGCCGTCCGGCCCTTGCTCGGCAAGCACCAGAAGCACGAAAACCAGCGCGAAGATCGTCAGGAAGGAGGCAATGACAACGACCAGCGCCAAGCGGTCCCGGCTTAGCAGATCCGTTGCCGAGGGTGCCGGGGCCGGGTTCGGCGGCGATTGTCCGGGGTTGGCGTCAGCCATGCTCCCTTCCTGCAACCAAATGCTGGCTTTTCGTCTATCGCGCCCACCCATTATCGCGCAATCGTTGAAGTATGGCAAGTTCGCTCACCCGGGATGGTTTAGTTCAACAACCCGCGGGAAGCGATCGCGCCGTTTACTCCGGCAGCGCTCGCGCGTCTTGACAGCAACGCTCCAACAGCGCACTTTGACGCGAAGACTTAACCGAATTTACGTTAATATCCGCCAATCGCGGTTCAAATCAACGCGACATGGGAGCGAGCACCGTGTTAACTATCTTCAAGCACGCCGCGAGCAATATTGCGGCGCTGCTGATCCTGTTCTTGGTCGGGATCGGGAGCGCGCATGCCCAGGTAGCCCACCCGTGCCCCGACGACGCGAGTTGGAACCCGCCCGGCTCCCCGGCTGGCTGCACCAAGGAAATTCGCATCTGGAACAACACCGACCGCCCGATTTATGTCGTGCTGCAGGCCAGCATCCAGCAGCAGATCGCACTCGGGAATTGCCCCAAGGGGGATGTCTGGCTGCAGCGCGCGCTTGACAACACAAATAATTGCTACCCGGTCGACAATGATTACCAAGTCTATGTCAACCCGAAAACCGGCATCCCGCCCGGGCGGTTTGCGGCGCTGAACGTGCCGTGGTGGTCGAGGGCCATGCCGGGCGCCGCCGACCCATATGTCGACTGGTGGCGCGCCGGGCGGATCATCATCTTCGACGGCAAGGCGGCGCTCGACGACAGCTACGGCGAAGCCCAAAAGACCCCGACCGCCGGGTTTGCTACGGCGGGCGTGACCTGCAAGGGCAACACGGTCGGCAACGCCCCGGACAGCTGCCGCCCGGACGAGCTCCAGATCTATCAGGTCTCCGCGAGCTCGTTGGCGCAGGTCAATTCCCAGACGCCGTTCCAGTTGAACGAATACACGTTTGCCGACGTCGGCGAGGTCACCGACAACGGCGCCGACGGCGGTGAGTTGTTCTCGCTAAACCAAAACTACAACGTCTCCAACGTCGACCAGGTTTACCTGCCGCTGGCGCTGGAGCCGATCCGCGAAACGCCGCCCTACAACGTCGCAAACATCGGCTATATGGGCACGACGATCTCGGTGGCCGACTTCAGAGAGCGGCTGGCGGGCTTTGCCGGCACCGGCGCCGGCGGCACAAACCCGGCGAACTGGCCGATCTACAACAACCCGGTCGTCGACGGTAAGCCCAAATATCCGGATGCCGGCATCAGGGTTCCGTCGACCTACAGCGTGCTGGCCTTTTACACCAACCCATCCTACTTCAAGGCGCCGCTGAACATGACGCCGACGATCATTCCGTCGACCCCTCCGGCACTGGTCAAGGACCTGATGACGCAATGGACCACCTGCACGACGACCGGCGTTAACTGTCCGGAATCGTCGTGGTACAAGCTGGTCAACCAGGTTTTTCTGAACAGCTACCAATGGTACATCACCCATACCGCGGCCCCGGACAATTGCGTCATCCCGTCGTTCCTGGCGCCGGTCACCTCGAACCCGCCAATGCCCGCGCTCAACGCCTATCTGTCGTATATCTATGGGTGGGTCCCGTTCAACTTCGGCTGCAAGGCCCCCGACCTGCCGACCGCCGACCTGCCGCCGAACCAGCTGGGAAAAGCGCCGATCGACTACATCGCGTTGCAATACAACTATGAGAAGCTCGCCAACAAAAAGCAGTGGTTCAACCCCTATACCCAGTTTATCCACGCCGACGCGGCGCAAGGCGGTCTCGCCGCGAACGCCTATGCGTTTTCGATCGACGACAGCGCCAGCGTGCAGAACAACCCCGGCGACGGACTGATCTTTGCGGTCGGGGGCGACAACGGGCTGCCGAACAAGACGCAGGTCCCGCCGCCGGTCCCGGTCTATTACCCGTATTACGATTTCGTGATTGGCCTCGGCTCGCCCGGCGCTCAGGCCAAATGGGCCAAGTATGGGCTATGCAGCGCCGATGCCACGCGGCCCTTCCCGAATGCCGACGGTGGTTATTCGATCGGCGTCAACCCGGACCTCTACACGTTCCCGTGCACGATCACCTTTACCGACACCGAGAACCGCAAATACCAAATCAAGGTCCTGACCGCCAAGGTCCCGCCGCTGCCGATCTGGGAGCCGTGGGACCAGACCGGGTTCGACCCGAAAGTCATGGCTTGCCCCACGGGCACGGGTGTCGTTCCGCCCGACCAATGGTGCAGCTTTACCAACGAGACCGCGCGACCGACACCGCCGCCGCCATTCTATAACCTCTCCGCCCGCGCCCCGTTGTAGCCGCCAGCAGCGCGGGCCGGCCGGGCTCAGGGCAGAACGGCTCGGGTTTCGCCACAAAGCGGCGGTAGGCTCGCCCTGAATTCGATCTCGCGGGCGGCCCGCCGCGTGACAAGCGATGCCTGGCGCCGTCCCGGTGCACGGAATTGAATTCCCGTTTGGGTGTGCAAAAATTCCCGGTTCGGCATCGGGAATTCCCGGTTGCCAGCCCACGGGAATTGCGTTCTAACCGGCTGGTATCATTCGTCAAACGCGTTTGCAGCGCAGCCAAGTCGGCGAATTTTCCCGGTTGTGCGGGAATTCGCACCACGGTGGCCAGGACAAGGACCGCGAGATGACGAGAATTGCCCTTATCCACGCCGTCGCGGTCGCGATAGCGCCGGTCGAGGCGGCGTTTCGCGAGCTGTGGCCGCAGGCCGAACATGCCAACATCCTCGACGATTCGCTGAGCACCGACCGCGAGCGCGACGGCGCGCTGACCATGACGATGACGGGCCGCGTCATGGCGCTCGCCGAGTACGGGCGGGCGGGCGGCGCCGCCGGCATCCTCTTCACCTGCTCGGCTTTTGGCGAGGCGATCGAGGCTGCCGCGGCACGGTTGCCGATCCCGGTTTTGAAACCGAACGAGGCGATGTTCGAGGCGGCGCTGCACGCCGGGCGGCGGCTCGGCATGCTCGCCACCTTTGCGCCGAGCGTCGCCTCGATGGAGGACGAGTTCCGGCGGATGGCGGCGGCGCGCGGCTCGGCGGCGACGATCGAGACCTATTGCGTGCCGGGTGCGATGGCCGCGCTCAAGGCGGGCGACGACGCGACCCATGACGGGTTGGTCGCCGCCGCGGCGCCGCGCTTTGGGGATTGTGACGCGGTGCTGCTGGCGCATTTCTCGACCTCGCGCGCCGCACCCGCGGCGAGCGCCGCGCTCGGCCGCCCGGTCCTGACCAGCCCCGGCAGCGCCGTCGCCGAGCTCAAATCGCGACTGACCCGGGAGGAGGTGCGGCGATGAGCGAAGTTCATCTGGTCGGCGGCACGCCGGAGGACCGCAAGCGCCTCCTCGAACGGTTCGCGCGGGCGCCCAACATTGGCTGCGTGCTTGTGCGTGAGTTTTCGCCCGGTGCACCGCGCCGTCAAGCGGCTGAGGTTACGGGCGTCGGCGCCGCTGATTTATCCGAGGGCCAAGAGAGTCCCGAAAGGCGGTTCTGGATCGAGCGCCGCGGCCGCGGCATGCCGGCCGGTGCGTGTTCATGGCCGTTTCAGGTCTCAAAAATGACTTAAGCCGCTTCGCATCCCGGAAGCGTCAATTCAGCCGCAGGTAGATGCTTCTGGATTTTTCAATGCTCAAAGGTAGTGAGTCGCACAGACGATGTGTCGGAATCCTTTACACGCCTCCATCCCGATGGCTCGGGATTTCGGCCAGTCAAATAATCCAGTCGTCCTGGAACAGACGCTCGTGCGCGTGGAATTTCCTG
>DATMLF010000027.1:0-3770 GCA_035570595.1 Allostellaceae bacterium | reverse complement strand
TTCCAAATCGGCACCTACCAGAAACTGCTCGGCGCCGGCCGCGAGTTCCTCGCGACCCGGGTCTCCTACAAGCTCGACCTGAGGGGGCCAAGCCTGACCGTGCAGACGGCCTGCTCGACCTCGCTCGTCGCGGTCGCGCAGGCGTGCCAAAGCCTCCTGCTGTACCAGGCGGATATGGCGCTCGCCGGCGGTGTGTCGATCACCTTCCCCCAACAGCGCGGCTATCTCCATCAGGAAGGCGGAATGGCATCGGCCGACGGCCATTGCCGCCCGTTCGACGCGGCGGCGAGCGGCACGATTTTCGGCAGCGGCGCCGGTGTCGTGCTGTTGAAGCGGCTCGACGAGGCGGTTGCCGACCGCGACCACATCTATGCCGTCATCCTCGGCTGCGGCGTCAACAACGACGGCGCATCCAAGGTCGGCTTCACGGCGCCGAGCGTCGAGGGCCAGGCCGCGGCGGTCGAGCAGGCACTGGCGCAATCGGCGGTCGTCGCGCGCAGCATCGGCTACGTCGAGTGCCACGGCACCGCAACCCCGCTCGGCGACCCGATCGAAATCGCCGCCTTGACCAAGGCCTTTCGCAAGATGACCGCCGATCGACAATTCTGCGCGATTGGCTCGTTAAAGGGGAATATCGGGCATCTCGACGCCGCCGCCGGCGTCGCCGGCCTGATAAAGGCGGCGTTGATGCTGAAACACTCTCGGCTGGTGCCGAGCCTGCATTTCGAGCGACCCAACCCGCAGATCGATTTTTCCGCCAGTCCGTTTTATGTCGTGACCGATGCCGGCGAGTGGCCCGCCGGACCCAACCCTCGGCGCGCCGGTGTCAGCTCGCTTGGTGTCGGCGGCACGAACGCGCACGTCGTCCTCGAAGAGCCGCCGCCGCTCGCTGTCCTTCGCGAGCAGGAGGAGCGGCCGGAATTGCTGGTTTTGTCGGCCCGGTCGCCAAGCGCGTTGACGGCGACGCGATTGCGGCTCGCCGGTCACCTGCGCGCGGCCAACGACCAGCGGCTCGCCGATATCGCCTTTACGCTGCAGCAAGGGCGACGACATTTCCCATATCGCTGCAGTCTCGTCTGCCAGGGTCGAGACGACGCGGCGGCGGCGCTGTCGACCGCGGGAGCGCCCAATTGTCATAATGGCGCGGGCACCGGGCAAGCCCCGGCGGTCGTCTACATGTTTCCAGGGCAGGGCGTGCAATACCCCGATATGGCCGCCGGTCTCTATCGCCGGTTTGCAGTGTTCCGGCGCGAGCTCGACAGCTGCGCCGAGATCCTTCGGGCATCCGGGCTCGACCTGATCGAAGCGCTCTACGGCGGCGGCGATGCGGCGCGCGCCGATCGGCTGGCGCAGACCGGAACCGCGCAACCCGCCATCTTCTCGGTCGAATATGCGCTGTCTGTGCTGTGGCGGAGCTGGGGGATCGAGGCCCAGGCATTGGTCGGCCACAGCGTCGGCGAATTCGTCGCGGCCTGCCTTGCCGGCGTGTTTTCGCTGGCGGATGCGCTCGGCCTCGTCGCTGCGCGCGGACGGCTGATGGAAGAGCTGCCGCGCGGCGGCATGATCGGGGTCCGGCTCGGCCAGGACGCGGTCGCGCCGTTCGTCGGGCCTGCGGTCTCGCTGGCAGCGGTTAACGGCCCGGCGCATTGCGTCCTCGCCGGCGACCACAACGCCCTTGCAGAAATCGAGCGGCGCCTCGACGCACACGGCATTGCCCACCGTCGCCTGCACACCTCCCACGCCTTCCACTCGGCGATGATGGACCCGATGATCGGGCCGTTTGCCGAGCAGGTGGCGGACGTTGCGCTCGCCGTGCCGAAAACGCCCTACGTCTCCACTGTCACCGGCGACTGGATCCGGCCGGAAGAGGCGACTTCGCCCGAATACTGGGCCCGGCATGCGCGCGAGCCCGTCCGCTTTGCCGCCGCAGTCAGAACAGTGACCGCAGCGGCCTCGCCTGTGCTGCTGGAGGTCGGGCCCGGCAACACGCTCGCCGCTTTGGCAGCACTGACGGCGCGAAACTATGCCGGGTTGATTATCGCCTCGCTGCCCGATGCGGCCCGTCAGCCGGGGGATGAAGAGAGCTTATTGGCGGCATTGGGCCGGCTGTGGGTTGGGGGCGTCGTTCCCGACTGGCGCGCGGTCGGCGACGGGCCGCGCTCGCGCGTGCCTCTGCCGACCTATCCGTTCGAGCGCCAGCGCTATTGGATCGCCCCCCCGACGCGAACGCAGGCGGTTTCGTCGCAAGGCGAGACCGCCGGGGCTGGCGCCGCTGACCCTGCAACCGACGAGTCTTCGATGAACGCAGCCCCAGCCGCCGCCGGCCCAGAGCTTTCCATCGCAGCCGCGCGCGACGGGATTCACGAGGCGGTCTTGGGTGTCCTTGAAGAGGTCTCGGGTGAGAGCATCGCCGGGGAAGCAGCGTCGTCGACATTTCTCGAATTGGGGTTCGACTCGCTGTTGCTGAGCCAGGTCGCGCAACGATTGCAGAGCCGGTTCGGGATCAAAATCGCGTTTCGCCAGTTGCTCGGCGAATTGTCGACGATACCGGCGGTGGCAAGCTTCATCCGCGAGCAGATGCCAGCACCGCAGCTTAGCGCGGCGCCAATAGCCGCGGCGGCGCCAATAGCCGCGGCGGCGCCAGCGGCTATTCCGGCGGCTCCTCTGACCCCGGCGCCGGTGCCGAGCGATGCTGGGGTCGACGGCGTGGCGGCCGACGGCGTCGCGGCGGTAATGCGCGCACAGATCGAGGCGATGTCGAAGCTGATCCAGCAGCAGCTCGACGCTCTCCAACGCATCAGCCTGGCGGCTGCCGTCCCTGCCGACGGGAAACCGACCCGCGCGGCATCGCAGGAAACCGCCGCCCAGCCCCCGACACCTTCCGAGCGCCCGTCGCGCTTCCAAGCCTATCGGCCGGCACAGCAGCTCGGCGACAACAGCCTGACACCGGCCCAGAGGCGGCACATCGACGAGCTGACCGCGCGGTTCACCACGAAGACCGCAGGATCGAAGCGACTGGCGCAGACCTATCGCCGGGTGCTGGCCGATCCACGCGCGGCAGCGGGCTTTCGCCCCGAATGGAAGGAGCTGGTTTACCCGATCGTGTGCACGCGGGCCCGCGGGTCAAGGATCTGGGACATCGACGGCAACGAATATATCGACCTCGTCAACGGTTATGGCCCGACCGCGTTCGGGCATTCTGCGGATTTTATCGTCGAAGCGGTCAAGGAGCAGCTGGACAAGGGATTTGCGACCGGACCGCAGGCGGAATTCGCCGGCGAGATCGCGGCTATGTTCACCGAGATGACCGGCAACGAGCGGATGACTTTTTGCAATACCGGCTCGGAGGCGGTGATGGCGGCGCTGCGCGTCGCCCGCGCCGTGACCGGACGCACCAAGGTCGTGCTGTTCGGCGGCGCCTATCATGGTCAGTTCGACGAGGTCCTCGTCAGGGGCGCGAAGCGGGCGGACGGCACCCTGCGTTCGGTGCCGATCGCCGCCGGGATCCCCGCCGCGGCCGTCGAAAACGTCGTCGTGCTCGACTACGCGACCGCGGAATCGATGCAATGGGTCAGGGACCATGCCAGCGACCTCGCCGCGGTCGTCGTCGAGCCGGTGCAGAGCCGGCATCCGGATCTGCAGCCCTTCGACTTCTTGCGCGAGCTGCGCGACGTGACCGACGCCGCGGGCGTCGCCTTTGTCATGGACGAGATCGTCACGGGTTTCCGCGTTCATCCCGGTGGCATGCAGGCGCTCACCGGGATTCGGGC
>DATMLF010000026.1:0-7643 GCA_035570595.1 Allostellaceae bacterium | reverse complement strand
GCACGGTGACGGGCTTGCCTTCCATGCCGCGCACCAGGGCCGAAAACACCGCGTACTGCTCGTCCTCGCCGGGCAGGTCGTCGCGGTTCATGTAGAGGAATTCGGAGCGCACGAGGCCGAGCCCCATGGCGCCGTTGGCGGTCGCCTGCTCGAGTTCGATCGGCAGCTCGAGATTGGCCTCGAGGGTGATTTCGACGGCGTCCCTGGTCACCGCCGGAAGCCGGCGCAGGCGCGTCAGATAGCGCCGCTCGCGGGTCAGCGCGTCGCGCCGCGCCTCGTAGTCGGCGATGGTTTCCGGGGTCGGGTCGACAATGACCGCCCCCTCGTTGCCGTCGATGACGACGGTGGCCTCAGAGCGCGCATGCTCGACGAGGTCCGCCACCCCCAGCACCGCCGGCAGCCCCAGCGCGCGGGCGACGATCGCGGTGTGGCTGTCGGCCCCGCCGAACTGGGTCGCGAAGCCGGCGATACGCTGCGGGTCCATCAACGCGGTGTCGGCGGGCGTCAGCTCGTCGGCGATGACCACCGCACCCTCGGGCACGCCCGAATAGGCGACGTAGGGCTTTTTGATCAGGTTCCGGATCAGCCGCGTGCCGACCACGCGGATGTCCTCGGCCCGCGCCGCGAGGTAGGGGTCGCGCATCGCGGCAAAGCTGCGGGCGATCTCGTCGATCTCGAGCTCGACCGCGCGCTCGGCGTTAATCCGCTGACGGCCGATGCGCTCGCTCGCACCCCGCACCAGCCGCGAATTCGACAGCATCGCGACATGCGCGTCGAGCAGATAACCGATTTCTTCGGCAGCGGATTCGGGTAGCCCCGCGGCCTTTGTCTTCAGCTTGCGCAGCTGTTTGAGCGACGCCTCGACCGCCTCGCCAAAGCGCGCGCGCTCGGCATCGACCTCGGTCTCCGGGATGTGGCTCTCATGGACCTGGAGGTCGCCGCCCTCCACCAGGTAGGCGGGGCCGATGGCGATGCCAGGCGACACGCCGAGCCCGGACAGGCGCTGCTCGGTCGGCTGCTCGGCGGTCACGGCGTCTTCAGCCAGGTCGGCCGTTTCGTCAATCCTCATTGAACTTGCATTCGATCAAGTCGGCGAGTGCCGCGACTGCCGCCGCGGCCTGCGGGCCGCTCGCCGAGAGCTCGACAACCGTGCCGGGAGCCGCCGCCAGCATCATCAGCCCCATGATCGAGCGCCCCGAGACCTCGGTGCCGTTCTTACGCACCCGCACGTCGGCGTCGAACTGCGCCGCCATCTTGACAAAACGCGCCGAGGCGCGGGCATGCAGGCCGCGCTGGTTGCAGATCGTCGCGATGCGGCGAACGGTCGCGGGCGCCGAGCCGGCATCCTCGGCGTAGCCGCCGCTCATCGCCGCGCGTCGGTCAACAGCTGCGAGGCGACGTTGATGTATTTGCGGCCGGCCTCCTGGGCGCCGAGCACGGTGCGTTCCAGGCTCTCGGTCTGGCGCAGGCTCGCAAGCTTGATCAGCATCGGCAGGTTGACCCCGGCGATGACCTCGATCTTGGCGCGGTCCATGACCGAGATCGCGAGGTTCGACGGGGTGCCGCCAAACATGTCGGTCAGCAGCACCGCCCCGTCGCCGCTGTCGACCTCGCCGATCCGGCGCAAAATTTCCTGGCGGCGCTGCTCCATGTCGTCGTCGGGGCCGATGCACACAGCGGCGATCTGGGTCTGCGCGCCGACGACGTGCTCGAGTGCGGCGACGAATTCCGCCGCGAGCCGCCCGTGGGTCACCAAAACCATGCCGATCATCGGTTTCCTCTGCTCGAGCGGCTGCGGCTCAACCGGCGGCGGCGCGCGCGGCGATCGGATGCGGCAGATCGCGGTGCGCCAGCTCGGTGCACCAGCCGGCCTCGCGCAGCTTTGCCGCCAGCCGCTCGGCGACAAAGACCGATCGGTGGCGGCCGCCGGTGCACCCGATGGCGATGGTGAGATAGGTCTTGCCGCTCGTTTCGTAGCGCGGCAGCAGCGGGCGCAGCAGATGCCACAGCCGGTCAAAAAACGACGCAAACTCCGCGTCGGCCTCAATGTGGGCGGCCACAGCCGGGTCGCAACCGGTCAGGCCGCGCAACGCGTCGACGTAATGCGGGTTTTCGAGAAAGCGAGCGTCGAACACCAGATCGGCCTCTCGCGGGAGGCCGCGGCGATAGGCAAAGGATGTGACAAAAACGCGCAAGCCCTGGGCAGCGAGCGCGAAGTGCCCAGTCAGCAGTCGTTTCAGATCGGCGGGGGTCAAGGTGGAAGTGTCGATCACCAGCTCCGCGTGGTCGCGCAGGGGCAGGACCACTTGGCGCTCGCGGCGGATACCGTCCATGATCGGGCGGTCTCCCGCCAGGGGGTGGGGACGTCGCGTCTCGGTATAGCGCCGTTCGAGCCGCTCGTCATCACAATCGATAAACAGCACCCGCAGCCGGCGCCCGTGGCGGTCGACGACGTGGGCGAGGGTCTCGAGCGCGCTTGCCGCGGCAAACCCGCGGGTCCGGGTGTCGGCGCCGACCGCGATCGGCGGCCCGTCGGCCGCGGTGGTTTCGATCAGCGCCGGCAGCAGCGACGCCGGCAGGTTGTCGAAGCTCTCATAGCCGACGTCCTCGAGGATTTTCAGCGCCGTCGACCGCCCGGCGCCCGACATCCCCGTCACCAGCAGGACACGCGCACGCGGCGCGCATTTGACCTCGTCGCAAGGTTCCTGACCACCTTCGGTGTTCATCGCCCGATTATAGCGGGCATCCAACCTTCCGCCAACGCGCGTCGCAAGAGTCTCAGCTTGGCCGGGGCCGACGCCTCGAACGGGGCAAGACCGATCGCCGGAACCGCAACTCCAAGAAGCGTCTCGAACCGCGATGGCGGCATGCGTTCGACATGATCCGAAGGTAGCATGTCCGCGATCAGAACGAGGGGGGCGGTTTCGAGCGCCTCCACCCTGACGATGCCGATGCCGCGAACCTCCATCAGACCGGCGATCGCCGCCGGCGCGCTCGCCAGCAGCCGATTATCGGCCCGCCGCAGCACGACCTGGTCGTCGGCGACAAGACGCGCCCCGCCGTCGACCAGCCGCAACGCCAGATCCGATTTCCCCGACCCCGAGGCGCCGCGCAGCAGCACCGCCTCGCCCTCGATCGCCACCGCGGTGGCATGGACCAGCAGCGTGCCGCTCACGATTGCGCCGGCAGGCGGATGCAAAACCGCGCGCCGATGACGGTGCCGTCGGCGGACTTGCGATTTTCCGCCCAGATCAAGCCGCGGTGCGCTTCGACGATCTGCTTTGAAATCGACAAGCCGAGGCCGGAATGCGTCCCGAATTTTTCGCCGGCCGGGCGCTCGCTGTAAAAACGGTCGAAGATCGCGGTCAATTTGTCGTCCGGGACGCCGGGGCCGCCATCCTCGACGGCAACCAGCACGGCGCGCCCGTCATGCCGGGCGGTCAAGCGGATCTCACCGTCGGGCGCGCTGAACGACGCCGCGTTGGCGATCAAGTTCAAAAACACCTGCGACAAGCGCGTCTCGATCCCGGGCACGACGAGCTCGCGGGCGCGCTCGGGAAGCTCCAGGAAAAGCCGCGGCGCGGCTGGGGCGCGGGTGGCCTCGTGGACGTCGACGAGCGCCTGCAACATCGCCGCGATGTCGACCGGCGCCAATTCGAGCCGGCTCAGCTCGGCGTCGAGGCGCGAGGCGTCGGAAATGTCGGTGATCAGCCGGTCGAGCCGCTCGACATCGTCGAGGATGACTGCCATGAGCCGGCGCTGCGTCGCTGGATCCTCGATCCGAACCACGGTCTCGACAGCGCTTTTCAACGAGCTCAGCGGGTTTTTGATCTCGTGTGCGACATCGGCGGCAAAACGCTCGATCGCGCTCATCCGCTGCCACAGCGCGTCGGTCATCTCGCGCAAGGCGCCGGAGAGATCGCCGATTTCATCGCCGCGGCCGGTGAAATCGGGGATCTCGACCCGGGCGCGGCGCCCGCGCCCGCGTTCGGCGGCGGCGGCAAGCCGGCGGATCGGCCGCGCAATCGTGCCCGCGAGATAGAGCGACAACAGCACCGTGACGAGCAGCGCCACCCCAAAGATGCGCAGCAGCTCGAGGCGCACCGTGCGCACCTCCTCCTCGATCTCGTTGCTGCCGGTCGACAGCATCAAGGCGCCCAGCACCTGCTTGTAGCGCTGGACGGGGATCGCGACGCTGAGCATCAGGTCGCCGGCCGACCGGTCGCTGCGGATCATCTCGCCGGTCTCGCCGCGTAACGAGCGCTCGACCTCCGGGTAGTCGGAGGCGCGCGGCGCAAAGCTCTCGTGGTAGGTCGGGTAGCGCGTATGCCGCGGCAGCGTTTGCAGGACCCAGTCGTAGACCTGTTCGGCGAATTTCACCGGCGGGCTTTCGGTGTCGGGCGGCGGCAGCTCGGTGATCTGGATCGCGCCCCCTGGCCCGCGCAGCACCCGGCTGTCGGCGATGATGTCGCCCTTGACGTCGAAGAGCCGCGCCCGCGTCTTGGTCGGCGCGACCAGCCGGCGCATCATCTGGCGCGCGAGGTCGGGCAGCAGCACCTCGCCTTCGTCGGCCGAGTCGAGCACCGCCCCTTCGCCGAGCGCCGCGGCAAAGACCTCGCCCTGCGTCTTCAGCGCCTCGATCTGCTGGCCGATCAGGCTCGCTTCGTATTTGCCGAGGTACAAAAACCCGCCGCCGAGCAGCGCCAGCGCCAGCACGTTGACCGCGAGGATGCGCCACGTCAGGGGCGAAAACAGCCGGCGCCGGCGGCGCGACCGGCGTGCGGGCCGGCCGGTGTCGGCCGGGTTCGACGCGGCGTGCCCTGGCGGCGCGCCGGCGGGCTCTACGAGCGCTGCAGGCGCGGACAGTTCCGGCGCGCCGGCCCGCTCATCTGTCGCGGTAGCGGTAGCCGACGCCATAAAGGGTTTCGATCTGCGCAAAGTCGCCGTCGACCGCCTTGAACTTTTTGCGCAGCCGCTTGATGTGGCTGTCGATCGTGCGGTCGTCGACGTAGATGTGCTCGCCGTAGGCCGCGTCCATCAGCTGGTCGCGGCTTTTGACGTGCCCCGGACGGTGGGCCAGCGACTTCAGGATCAAGAACTCCGTCACCGTCAGCTCGACCGGCTGGCTGCCCCAGGTGCACAGGTGACGCGCCGGGTCGAGCACGAGCCCGCCGCGCACGACGACCGGCTCGCCTTGTGGGTCGCTGCGCTCGCGCGCGAGCTCGCCGCGCCGGATCAGCGCGCGGATGCGCTCGATCAAGAGCCGCTGCGAGAACGGCTTTTTGATGTAGTCGTCCGCCCCCATCCGCAGGCCCAGCAATTCGTCGACCTCGTCGTCCTTCGAGGTCAGGAAGATCACCGGGATGTCGCTCAGACGCCGCAGCTGTTCGAGCAGCTCCATGCCGTCCATGCGCGGCATCTTGATGTCGAGCACCGCAATGTCGACCGGCTGCGCGGTGACGCCTTTCAGCGCTTCGGCGCCGTCGCTGAAGCAACGCACCGAAAACCCCTCGGCCTCGAGCGCGATCGACACCGAGGTCAGGATGTTGCGGTCGTCGTCGACAAGAGCAATAGTGTTGGCCACTTGTTGCGCCCCCCATGACTTGCAGCAACCTGGAACCGGCTCAAAGCGGATGCTGTCGCTGGCAAATATGGCCGTTTCTCGGCCCCAGCCAAGTCGCGCGGCCGCTTTTGCATTATACAGCGCCGGATTTCGAGGCTGTGCCCGCCCGCCGGCGCCGCTCGACCGGCCGCGATATCGGCGCGGCCGCCGCGCGGCAACATGAGCGAGCGAGAATCGCACGGCGACAAGGCGCGGCTCGCGCGCGGATTAATGCGCCGCTGCGAGCGCGCGGTGCTCGCCACGAGCCTCGGCGGCGCGCCCTACGCCTCGCTGGTCCTGGTCGCCGCCGATCTCGACGCGAGCCCGCTGTTGCTGCTCTCCGACCTCGCACAGCACAGCCGCAACATGGCCTTTGACCCGCGGGTCTCGTTGCTGCTCGACGGCACCGAGGGGTTTGCCGACCGGCTCGACGGGCCGCGGCTGAGCCTGCTCGGGCAGGCCGAGCCGGTTGCCAACCAGCACCTTCACGCGCGTTTTGCCGCACGACACCCGTCGAGCGCGGTCTACGCCGGCTTTGCCGATTTCCGGCTCTACCGGCTTGCCATCCAGCGCGGCCATCTCGTCGCCGGGTTCGGCCGCATCGAGTGGATCGGCGCCGCGGAGCTGGTGCTGGCCGGCGACCTCGCGGCGCTCGCCGCCGCCGAGGCGGCGCTGCTGGCCCGGATCAACGAAGAGACACCCGAAATCGTCGATCGTGCGGCGGCGCGGCTGCTCGGGAGGGCCCACGGGGGTTGGCGGGCGACCGGCATCGACCCGGACGGCGTCGACTTGCGCCGCGACCGCGATACCGCGCGGCTCGACTTTCCCGCCCCGGCCGTGACGCCCGAGGCGGCGGACGCGGCGCTCTTGCGGCTTGCCGCGCAAGCCTAGGAATAGCGCGCTCGTTGCGCGAACTTTGACAGGTTCGCCAGGCTGTGATAGCGGCAGCCAACGCCGCATGCACGCGCCCGCCCGCCTTGCGGACCGCGCCGCGGCCGGAGGAAACGGCAAATGAAAAAGAGGACGATCCGATGACCGCGACGAAGAGCCGGTTCGGGCTCGACCGCCAGGGCATGCGTCACCTCGGCAGCGAGCACTGGAACCTGGCGATGCCGGTCCTCTACGAGCACGCGGTGCGCCGCGGCGAGGGCGAAGTCGTCGCCGGCGGCAGCTTCTCGGTCAACACCGGCGCCTTTACCGGCCGCACGCCGCGCGACAAATACATCGTCGAGGAGCCCGGCACCAAGGACACGGTGTGGTGGGGCAAGATCAACCAGCCGGTGTCGCCCACGCGCTTCGACAGCCTGCACCAGCGCATGCTCGCCTATTTCCAGGGCCGCGAGCTGTTTGTTCAGGACCTTTACGCCGGCGCCGACCCGGCCTATCGGCTACCGGTGCGGGTCGTGACCGACAGCGCCTGGCACAGCCTCTTTTCGCGCAACATGTTCATCCGCCCACCGGCGGAGGAATTGGCCGGGTTCGAACCGGCGTTTACGATCCTGCACGCGCCCGGCTTCCACGCGCTCGCCGAGGCCGACGCGATCAATTCCGACGTGTTCATCCTGGTCAATTTCGCGCGCGGCCTCGTGCTGATCGGCGGGACCCAGTATGCCGGCGAGATCAAGAAATCGGTCTTCGGCTATCTGAACTTCGTGTTGCCGGCGCGCGGCGTGCTGCCGATGCACGCCTCGGCGAATGTCGGGGCAAAAGGCGACGCCGCGATCTTTTTCGGCCTGTCCGGCACCGGCAAGACGACGCTGTCGGCCGACAATTCGCGCACCTTGATCGGCGACGACGAGCACGGTTGGAGCGACAACGGCATCTTCAACTTCGAGGGCGGCTGCTACGCCAAGGTGATCAACCTTTCGCCGACCGCCGAGCCCGAGATCTACGCGACGATCGGCCGGTTTGGCACGGTCTTGGAAAATGTCGTGGTCGACCCGATGACGCGGCTCCCCGATGTCGACGACGACAGCCTGACCGAGAACACCCGCGCCTGCTACCCGATCGACTTCATCCCGAACGCCGACCCGAAGGGGCT
>DATMLF010000025.1:0-9283 GCA_035570595.1 Allostellaceae bacterium | reverse complement strand
CACGATGATCAAGGACGGGCTGTGGGACGCGTTTAACGGCTACCACATGGGCAACACCGCGGAGAACGTGGCGCAGCGCTGGCAGATCACCAGGGACCAGCAGGATGCGTTCGCCGCCGCCTCGCAGGCCAAGGCCGAAGCAGCACAGAAGGCCGGCCGGTTCAAGGACGAGATCGTCCCGGTCAAGATCGCGGGCCGCCGCGGCGAGACGATCGTCGACACCGACGAGCACCCGAAGCACGGCACGACGGTCGAGGTGCTCTCGAAACTGCGCCCGGCCTTCGACAAGAACGGCACGGTCACCGCCGGCAATGCCTCGGGCATCAACGACGGGGCGGCCGCGGTCGTGCTGATGACCGCCGACGCGTCGGCGAGGCGCGGGGTGCGGCCGCTGGCGCGCATCGTCTCGTGGGCGACGGCCGGCGTCGACCCGGCGATCATGGGGTCGGGGCCGATCCCGGCGAGCCGCATGGCCCTCAAAAAGGCCGGGTGGAGTGCCGACGACCTCGACCTCGTCGAGGCCAACGAGGCCTTCGCGGCGCAGGCTTGCGCGGTCAACAAGGACCTCGGCTGGAACATCGAGAAGGTCAACGTCAACGGCGGCGCCATAGCGCTCGGGCATCCGATCGGCGCGTCCGGGGCGCGGGTGCTGGTCACGCTCCTTTACGAGATGCAGCGCCGCAATGTGAAAAAGGGCCTGGCGACCCTGTGCATCGGCGGCGGCATGGGAATTGCGATGTGCCTCGAGCGCGACTAGCCCGCGGGCCGGTCGCCCAAACGAAGTCACCAGGGAGGGACGCATGGCGAGGGTGGCGGTGGTCACGGGCGGCACCCGCGGGATCGGCCGCGCGATCTCGGTCGCGCTGAAGGAGGCCGGCTATCGGGTTGCCGCGACTTATGCCGGCAACGATGCGGCGGCGCAGCAGTTCACCGCCGAGACCGGCATCCCGGTGTACAAGTTCGACGTGTCGGACTTCAAGGCGTGCGCCGACGGCGTCGCCGCGATCGAAGCGGCACTCGGCCCGATCGAGGTGCTGGTCAACAATGCCGGCATCACCCGCGACGCCACGATGCATCGGATGGGCGACGAGCAGTGGGACGCGGTGCTGCGGACCAACCTGTCGTCATGCTTTAACATGTCGCGGCCGGTCATCGAGGGGATGCGGGCGCGCGGCTTTGGCCGCATCGTCAACATCGGGTCGGTCAACGGCCAGGCCGGGCAGTACGGTCAGGTCAACTACGCCGCAGCGAAATCGGGCATTCACGGTTTTACCAAGGCATTGGCGCAGGAGGGGGCGGCGCGCGGCATCACCGTCAACGCGGTCGCCCCGGGCTACGTCGACACCGAGATGGTGCGGGCAGTGCCGCCAGACGTGCTCGAAAAAATCATCGCCCGCATCCCGGTCGGGCGGCTCGGGCGCGCCGAGGACATCGCCCGCACTGTATTGTTCCTGGTCGCCGACGACGCCGACTTCATCACCGGCTCGACCCTCTCGATCAACGGCGGCCAGCACATGTATTAAGCATGCGCTTGGCACGGCGCGCATTTCTCGGGGCGCTGGCGCCGCTGATGACGCTCGGCGCGGCAGGCGCGAGGGAGAACGGCGCCGGTCTCGAATATCGCGACGGTTTTTTGCGATGGCCGGATGGCTCGGCCCGGGCGGCGGTCGGGCGCGCCGGGGTCAGCGCGCATAAACAGGAGGGCGACGGCGCCACCCCGGCCGGGAGTTTCCCGCTGGTCTCGGCGTTCTATCGCGCCGACCGGATGCCGGCGCCGCGCACTGGCCTGCCGTTGCGGGCATTGTCGCCGGCCGACGGCTGGGTCGATGACCCGCCCGACCGCAACTACAACCGGCTCGTCTCGCTCCCTTACCCCGCCCACGCCGAGCCGATGTGGCTCGACGACGCGGTCTACGATCTCCTGGTGGTGATCGGCTACAATATGACGCCGGTCGTCCCCGGCGCCGGCAGCGCCATTTTTCTGCACGTGGCGCGCCCCGACTTCTCGCCGACCGCGGGGTGCATCGCGATTGAGAAGAATGCCCTTGTGCGACTGATGCCGCGCCTCGGCCCCGCCAGCGCGATCACGATCAGCGGTTGAGGCATGGTTGTCGTCCAGGCGGCGGAATTTGCGCGCTTCGGGGTCGGGTCGGGCTGGGCGTTCGCGATCGGGCATCGGGTGCGGTGGAGCGAATGCGACCCGTTCGGCCACGCCAACCATCGCGCCTATTTCGAATGGTTCGAGGAAGCCCGCAACCGCTATCTCGAGACCGCGGAGCTACCGGCGTTGTCGGCGGCCACACCCGGCCCGGTGATGGCCGAGACCGGGATCCGCTACCTGCGGCCGCTCGCCTATGGCGACGAGATCCTGGTCACCGCGCGCACCGTGCGGCTCGGGCATACCAGCTTCGAGATGGAGTACGCCGTCTGGCGCCAGGGCCTGTGCGCCGAGGGCCGCGCCGTGCTGATCTTGGTCGTCAACGCGACCGGCGAAAAGACGCCGCTGCCCGAGCCGCTGCGCCGCGCTATGTTGGCGCGCGACCCCGATGCCCGCGAGGCAGGGCGCAACGAAAGGGCACCCCGATGAAGCGCGCCGTCATCGTTATCTGCGACAGCCTGCGCCGCGACCTGATCACCCCGCAGGACGCGCCGTTCCTGACCGAACTCGGCCGTCATTCCGCGCAATTCGTCAACCATCGCGGCGTTTTCCCGTCGACGACGCGGACGAGCGCCGCCTCGATCGCCACCGGCTGCCATCCGGCGCGGCACGGGCTGCTCGGCAACACAATGGCGATCGACGAGGGCGACGGGCTCGTTTGCCTGTCGGTCGGCAAGCCCGACTTTCGCGATCGGCTGCACCGCGCGACCGGGCATACCCTGCATGTGCCAACGATGGCCGAGCGGGTGGCGCGCGCCGGCGGAACCGCGATCGCGTTCTCCAACGTGTCGCCGGGTGCGGCCTATTTCCTCGATCCCGACGGCTATGGCTGGGTCTACAACGCCGCCGGCAGCTTTGGCCCGGGCCGCCGGCCATTGCCGGCTGCGGAGGGGTTGGCGGTGGGCAAGGGCGAAGCCGGCGACAACGCCGTGACCGAGCGCTTTTGCGCCGAGGTATTGCGCGAGCGGGCGCCGGCTCTTGCCGTATTGTGGCTGTCGGAGCCCGACTACTCCGGGCACCACTTGGCGTTGGGCTCGCCGGAGCACCGCCGCGCGATCGCCGCCGCCGACGCCAATGTCCGCCGCGTCGCCGAGACCATTGCCGGGCTCGACCCCGGCGGCGAGGAGATCCTGTTTGTCGTCGGCTCCGACCACGGCATGGAGACCGTCGCGGGGACGGTCGACCTGGACGCGCTTTTGGTCGAGGCGGGGCTGAAGTGCGCCGCCGGTTCGTCGGACGTCGTCGTCGCGCCTAACGGCACCGCGGCGCTCGTCTATTTCACCGAGCCCGAGGCCGGGCGGGTCGGCGAGGTTGCGCGCTTTCTTGAAGCCCAGCCTTGGGCGGGCCTGGTGTTCGCCGGCGACGGCCTCGCCGCGGTCGGCCTGCCGACCGGCTCACCGGCGCAGGTCGCGGTCACGATGAAGGCCGGGGACAGCGTCAACCCGCACGGCGTTTCGGGCTGCAGCTACGTCGTGCGCGACGCGCTCGAACCCAAGGACGCGACCGGCTTCGGCCAGCATGGCGGGCTCGGCAGCAACGAGCAGAGCCCGTTTCTGTTTGTGTCCGGCGGCGGCTTCGCGCCCGGCGTCCGCCGCGGCCGCTCCTCCTTGATCGACATCGCTCCAACCGTGCTGCGCCATCTCCGCCTCCCCGGCAGCGGCCTCGACGGCCGCCCGCTGCCGAATGGCGCCCACTGAACGACCCCGCCGCTCGCCGGAATGGTGATCGGAGCGGAGGCCGCCTTTCGCAAAACGCGCCTCGGCGCAGCCCTCGCCGGTTCAGTTCCAGCGCGAAATCGCGATTGGTCGAGAGACCGCGGCGCGGCGATAGGAGCGGCCGACGTTGCCCCGAGCGATGCGTTCCGGAATCGCCGCCCGGGCCGCCCGCCACGCCGGCCGGAGCGGTATCGTCGAGCGGGGGAACCCAGCGGGCGGCCGATTGCGCTAAAATCCGGCGGGCGCTTCGAGCCGGGGGGAGAGCGATGGACGCAACCGAAATTCTCGACCAGCTGGCGCGTGCCGAGGGTCTCCCCAGCGCGGCACTGCAAGCGGCGTCGGCGCAGCGCGCGGAAATGACCCCGGTCTTCCTTGCCGAGGTCGAAGCCTACCTGGCGCGCGAACCGGCCGACCACGCCAAGCCGACGCTGCTCTTTTTCGTTTTCCATCTGCTCGGCGAATGGCGGGAGAAGGCCGCCTACCGACTGTTGGCGCGGCTGCTGCGATGCCCGGGAGGCGAAGTCGACGCGATCCTCGGCGACGCAATCATAGCCACCGCGCACCGGGTCATGGCGGCAGTCTTCGACGGCGATCCGCAACCGCTCTACGACATCGTCCTCGACGCCGACGCGGACGAGTTCGTGCGCTCCGCCATATGCGACACGCTCGCCGTGCTGGTTCTCTGCGGGGGAGCTCGACCGCGCGTTCGCCTACCGATTTCTCCGCGATGCCTTTATGGAGCTGCGGCCGCAAGCGCAATGCTATGTTTGGCAGGGTTGGCAAAGCGCCATCTCGGCTCTCGGCCTGAGCGAGCTTAGAACGCTCGTTTCGGGCCTCGCGAGCCCTATCGAACCCGCGGCGCGGTGTCGGCCGCAACGATCCCTGTCCGTGCGGCAGCGGCAAAAAATTCAAGAACTGCTGCCTCGGTGTGTGACACGGCGCAGCGGGAGCCACGTTGGCCGGTCGGCCGGTTGCCGGAGGGCATCGAAAACGCTTGTTTCGCCACCGCCACCCCGATAAGGACGCGGCGATGGCAGACAAACTGAGCACTGGCCTGAGCACCGGCGTCGCCGCTTCCCGTTCGGGCTCAACGCCAGATGTAGCCGACGCGAGCGAGCGGTCCTTAGATCCCGAGGACTGGGAAGGGTTTCGCGCCGGCGCCCACGCCGCTCTCGACGACGCGCTCGAATTCGTCCGCTCGGCGAGGGAGCGGCCGGTCTGGCGGCCGGTTCCACAGCAAGTAAGGGCGGCGCTGGCGGCGCCGGTCCCGCGCGACGGGGAACCCTTCGACCAAGTCTACCGGGAATTCACCGAGCTGATCCTGCCCTATGCGACCGGCAACACCCACCCGCGGTTCTTCGGCTGGGTCCACGGCACCGGCACGGCAAGCGGTATTGTGGCCGAACTGCTGGCAGCCGCGATGAACGCCAACTGCGGTGGCCGCGACCACGGCGCGATTTACGTCGAGCGCGCGGTGCTCGGCTGGTGCAAGCAGATCTTCGGGTTTCCGGAGAGCGCGAGCGGCCTTGTCGTCAGCGGCACGTCGATCGCCAACCTGATCGCGCTGGCCGTGGCGCGCAACGCCCCGGATGTTGCCGTCGCGCGCGCCGAGGGCGTGCAGGATCGCCGCAGCCGGCTGACCGCCTACGCCTCGGCCGAAGTTCATGATTGCGTGGCCAAGGCGATGGAGCTGCTTGGCCTCGGCGCGGCCAATTTGCGCAAAATCCCGGTCGATGACGGGTTCCGCATCGATCCGGAAGCGCTCCGCCGCCGCATCGCCGAAGATCGCGCGACGGGCCGCGCGCCGTTCTGCGTCGTCGGCACCGCAGGCACCGTCAACACCGGCGCGATCGACGATCTCGACCAGCTCGCCGACATCTGCGCCGCCGAGGGCGTCTGGTTTCATGTCGACGGTGCGTTTGGCGCGCTCGCCGTGTTGAGCGATCGCCTGAAGCACCGGCTGAAAGGCATTGAGCGCGCCGACTCGATCGCCTTCGATTTTCACAAATGGATGCACGTGCCCTACGACGCCGGCTGCCTCCTCGTTCGCCGCGGCGATTTGCATCGGGCGAGCTTTTCGACGCGGCCCGATTATCTCGACCGGCTGCCGCGCGGCCTCGCCGGCGGCGAATATTGGCCCTGCGAGTTCGGGCCGGAGCTGTCGCGCGGCTTCCGCGCCCTCAAGGTTTGGTTTGCGTTGAAAGAGCACGGCACCCGGCAATTCGGCCGGCTTGTCGCGCAGAACTGCGACCAGGCCCGCTATCTGGCGCAAGCGGTCGCCGGCGCTGCCGACCTCGAGCTCTTGGCGCCGGTCGGCCTGAACATCGTCTGCTTTCGCTTCCGGGCGGCGGGGCTGGACGAACCCGGCCTCGACCGGCTGAACGAACAGATCGTCGAGGACCTGCAGGAGTCGGGGATTGCCGCGCCGTCCACGACAAGGCTGCGCGGGAAGCTCGCGATCCGCGTCAACATCACAAACCACCGCTGCCGCCGCGGCGATCTCGATGTGCTGCTGCGCGCGGTTCGGGACGCCGGCCATCGGCGGGCCGCCGCCCAACCCAACCACGATCGCGGCTAGGGACGGCGCCGTTGGCCGGGTTTGTCGTCGAACGAGCTGACTCCCGCCAAGGCTTTCCCGGTCCGCTGCGGCTGGTCGACCTTGGCGACTGCGAGATCGTGCGGGGCTACGAATGCCCCGGCGTGCGCGCCGGCTGGGCGCGCTGGCCAGGCAGCCGGCAGCTGACAATTCTCGAAGACCGTGGCCGGCTGCTGTTTGTCGAGGGTCAGCCCGACCGCCCGCCGCGGCCGGGCGAAGCCGCGCGCGATTGGCTCGACGGGCGCACCGGCAGCTTCCGAGGGTTCGAAATCGAGGACCCGGGCGGCGGCCGCCCCGCCCGGGTCTGCGTCTTTGTCGACCCGTTGGGAACGCGGCCGGTTTTTCTTTTGCGCCGCGGCGACCGGGTGCTGGCGGCCGACAAGCTGTCGACCGTCGTCGCCAACACGCCGGGTCTTGAATGCGCGTGGCCGGGCCTGCTCGAGGCCGCGGTCCTGGGGGCGCTGTACTCTCGCGGCACCACGATCCGCGATGTCGAGCAGCTTGGGCCGGGCGCAATCGTCGAGATCGACGGGGTAGAGATTTCGCGCCGCACCGGAACGACCTACCCGCTTGCCTCGGCGGAACACCCGACGCCCGACGCCGCCGCGAGGCTCGGCGAGGCGCTGCGCACCGCGATCGCCGACACCTGGACCGACCCCGAGGGTCGCCTGCTGCTTAGCGGCGGGCTCGATTCGCGGCTGGTTCTCGGCCTTGCGGACGGCGAGCGCAAGGCGCTGACGCTCGACTGGTTTCCCGAGGAGACCCCGATCGCCGAGCGCGTCGCGGCGGCGTGCTCGGCCGAGCTTCAGCTGATCCCGTTCCGCGCCGACGACTATGACGAGCGGATGCGGCACGGCTATCTCGTGACCGGTGCGGCGCATGATTCGCGGCTGGTCAACAATTTGGGGATGGCCACCAAGTGGCGGCGCGCCGGCATATCCGCGATCGTCCACGGCTATTTTCACAACACGATTTTTCGCGGTTGGACGGCGGGCCGCTGGCAACGCCACCCCGACCTCGGCACGCCTCTGGCGCAATTCTTGGGGAAGAAGGCGCATTATTTCGACAACTTCGGCCATTTTCCGCTGCGCCTGCGGGCCGAGGTGCTTCGCCTTCTCTCGCCCGAGGGGCGGCGGGTGCTGAGCCGCCAGCTCGGCGCGCTCGCCGACAGCATCGAGCCGGTCGTCGTCGACGGCTTCGACCTCACCTTCGAGCGATTGGTGATGGGGCAGGTCGCCCGGCAAATCTATTTCGGGATATTTCTCGGCTGGCTCGAGGAAATCGACGCGGAGTCGCCGGTGTTCCACGAAGCCTCATGGCGGTGGTACGCCTCGACCCATCCGGCCGACCGCCACCGCGACCGCGCGGTCTTTGAGCTGTACCAGAGTGTCGGCCGCGGGCTCGCAGACATCCCGGATTTCACCACCGGCCGCCCGGTGCGACTGGAAGCGGCGGAGCCGCGCGAGGCGTGGCGCAACCAGTTCTGGTTTCCAGCGGCGCGCAGCCTGGTGCGGGCAGGCCGCCGCCTGTCGCGGCCGGCGCCTCCGCCACCACAGCCGCGCGGCCATGATTGGGAACAGGTGTTTCGCCGCCCGCCGATCGCCGACGCGCTGCAAGCCGGCCTCGCGGCTCTGGAGGACAACCCGCTGTTCGACCGGGATAAGGTCGAACTCGCTCTCAAGGCCTATCTCGACGGTGACGCCGGCCGAGCCGATTCCCTGTGGGTCCTGGCAAAAGGCGGGCAGTGGCAGCGCTTTGTCGAGGCGCGCGAACCGGACGACCCGGTCGTGCGCCGCATCCCCGCGTCAAGCCTACCTGGTCGATAGCCCCCGGTATGGCCCGTGCGGTGGGCATTGAGCGCCCGCGTTCGCGCACCGCGGTTGTTTGCTGGCTGTACGGGAATGTGCCGCGCGCGAGCGGCGCAACTCGGCGATGAGGCTCTTCGAAATGCCTCACCGCACCGCGCCGCTCCGGGTTATCGGTCGATGCCGCCCATGCAGAGGTATTTGATTTCGAGGTAGTCCTCGATGCCGTATTTCGAGCCTTCGCGACCGATGCCGCTTTCCTTCATGCCGCCGAAGGGGGCGATCTCGGTCGAGATGATGCCCTCGTTGATGCCGACGATGCCGTATTCGAGCGCCTCGGCGACGCGCCAGATGCGGCCGATGTCGCGGCTGTAGAAATAGGCGGCGAGGCCGAATTCGGTGTCGTTGGCCATTTTGATGGCTTCGGCCTCGGTCTTGAAGCGGTAGAGCGGCGCCACCGGGCCAAATGTCTCTTCCTTGGTGATGACCATGTCGGTCGTGACGCCGGTCAGCACCGTCGGCTCGAAAAAGCTGCCGCCGAGCGCGCTGCGCTTGCCGCCGATCACGATTTTCGCACCCTTTTTCACCGCGTCCGCGACGTGCGCCTCGACCTTTTCGACCGCCTTCATGTCGATCAGCGGGCCGATCAAGGCACCGGGCTCGAAGCCGCTCGCCACCTTCATCGCCCCGGCGGTCTCGGCGAGCCGCTTGGTAAAGGCGTCGTAGACGCCGTCCTGCACCAGGATGCGGTTGGCGCAGACGCAGGTCTGGCCGGCATTCCTATATTTCGAGGCGATCGCTCCCTTGACCGCCATCTCGATGTCGGCGTCGTCAAACACGATAAAGGGCGCGTTGCCGCCCAATTCCATCGAGGTCTTCTTGACCGTCGCCGCACACTGCTCCATCAGCAACTTGCCGATCTCGGTCGAGCCGGTGAAGGTCAGCTTGCGCACGATCGGGCTTGAGGTCATCTCGCCGCCGATCTCCTTGGCACTGCCGGTCACGCAGG